>JAYNHP010000012.1:12791-49405 GCA_038108155.1 Flavobacteriales bacterium
ATTGCTGGATTTTTGTTAGGATCGTAGGATCCAATTCTTTCGATATATCTTCCGTCTCTTTTAGCTCTAGAGTCAGCGATTACTATGTGGTAAAAAGGTTTTCCTTTTTTTCCGTGTCTTGCAAGTCTAATTTTAGTTGCCATATTAACTGTTTTTATAAGAGTCCTAAACTCAGTTTATTAATTCGGGTGCAAATATGAATTTTTTTATTGGATTTTAAAAATCTATTTATTTATATATTTTGACTTTTTTTATCAGCTCTAATGATTCATTTTAAAATTACATTGAGTTGACTCTTAATTAATATTTTGTTAACATTGGCTTAACATAAGATATTTTTTGTATATTAGCATTATGAAAAAAGTATTATTTATAATTTTCTCTTTAGTAGTAAGCAATTCTATAGCTCAAGATATTGTTGAGCTCAATGGTAAATTTATTTCAAATAATGGAATCCCTCTTGAGGGTAAATTTCAAAAGCTTAATGAATCAGGATCCTTAAATTTCAGTTATGAATTAATTGATGGTCAACAAAATGGAAAATTCATTTCTTATCATGAAAATGGCACAATAAAAGATAAAGGATATTACAATATGGGTGTTAAAGTTGGAAAATGGAAATCATTCTCAATTGGAGGATTATTAATTTCAGAAGTATCTTTTAACAACTTGGGTAAAAAAGATGGAATTTGGAAAGTGTGGAATGATAATGGTGAATTGTCAGCTATAATTATTTATGATTCAGGAAATAGAATCGGTAATTGGAAATCTTTAGATAAGCAAAGCCAGATTGCTCAAACTGAAAACTATTAATCAATAGAATTTTTTACCTCAATGATGTGACTTGTCACATTTTCCATACCTGATAAAATATCAGAATAAATTACACCACTTTTTATACTATATTGGCTGTTTGAAATATTCATCAAATGATTTTTTTTCAATCCGTTATGAAATTTCTTAAAATTATTTTTTTCAGTTTTAATAATTTTTGATGACCTTTCATTTGTATTGTCAATGTAATTCTTTAAAAGGTTAAATAAATTCTCTACTTTATTAATCATTTCTATGATATTGTTTCTTTGATTAGGAACAAAATATATTTTATTTTCTGATTTTCTTTCTAATAATTTTGATAACGAATAATATATATCTCCTATGCTTTCTAAATCGTTAATAATACTTAAAATAGATTTGATTTCCTCATTAGTTTTCTGAGTAGATACTGTTTCATTTACTTTTGTTAGATATTCTGAAACTTCATCTTCGATTCTATCAGTAATCTCTTCGTATTGTCGTATTTTATTTAAAATTTTTGAAAATTTTCTTTTGTCTGTTTCTAAAATTAAGGCCTTTAAAAAAGAATTCATTTTAGATGTAATCCCAATAAATTTTAATAATTCAGACTTAACTTCAAGAATTGAAAACTCACTCGATAAAGTACTATTAGAAAAATATTTTAGTTGAAAAATTTCATCATCATCAGCTTTTGAAGATATTACTTTAACAACGGCATTTTCGATATTTTTAATAAACCACACTAAAAATAATGTATTAAGAATATTAAACGTTAAATGAAATAATGCCAAAGACCATTGTATAGTGGAACCTTCAATTGTTTCTTCTGATGAAGTATCAAATGGAAACCATTCAGAATTAGTTTTAACAATATATTCTATATTTTCTGTAAAAAAGTAGAAAAATACCAACATCCATAAAACACCTATTAAATTAAATATCAAATGGGCTAGGGCCGCTCTTTTCGCATAAATATTACCAATAATTGCAGCAATATTTGCAGTAATTGTGGTTCCAATATTTTCACCAAGAACAATTGCAGCAGCAAATTCAAATGGCAATCCTTTAGTGCACATAACTAGCGTTAAAGCCATTGCAGCACTTGAAGATTGTACTAATATTGTTACAATAGTACCCACAAAAACAAAAATTATAACAGAGAAGATTCCATGATTAGTAAGTGGCTCAATAATGTTGTAAAAGCCACCTTGATCAAAGGATGGTACAGAAGATTTTAATGCTTCTAAACCCATAAAAAGTAAAGCAAATCCAATAATAAAGTCACCTAAAGAACTAAGGTTATCTCTTTTGAAAAAAATTAAGGGAAGTCCTAATGCTATTAAGGGAAGAGAGTAGGTGGCAAGACTTAATTTACCAAAACCTAGTCCAAGAACTAAAAAAGCTGTGACAGTGGTTCCTATGTTAGCACCCATTATTACTCCAATTGCTTGACGAAGTGTTAATAGTCCAGCATTTACAAAACTTACAATCATAACAGTCGTTGCACTTGAAGATTGGATTACTGATGTTGTAAAAAATCCAGTTAAAATTCCTGCAAATTTGTTGTTGGTTATGGCTCCTAATACGTTTCTCATTTTGGCACCGGCGAGTTTTTGAATTCCTTCACTCATTATTTTCATGCCGTAGATGAAAAAACCTAAAGAGCCTACTAATGTTAGTATTTCAAAAAAACCAAAATTCATTTACAAATTTAATTTAAGAATAAATTAGAACCTATACTTAAAACCTAAAGAAAATATTCTTCCAGGATTTCTTAATCTAAAATTTAGAGCTTCCGTTCCATAGGATTCTACCATGCTTTCTTTAACATCCCCTATAAGATTATTTGCTCTTAAATTAATTGTTGATTTTCTTTCTTTTCCAAAGGTTTTATTAAAATTGAAATTTAAGCTATGAAAAGGAATTCTAAAAACATCTGGTCTAAATCCATCACCAACAATCTCTAAAGTTTTGCCCTGAACATTATAAAATAAACCAGTTTGTATTCCTTTTTCGGGATTGGAATAGCTTACACCTGAATTTAATAAATAAGGGGCTTGCCCTTGAAGTGTTCTGTAATCACCAACAGTCTCTCCAGTTCTTTTACTACTTTCTCTTCTGGCTTTTTCAGATTCACTAAATGTTAAACGAGATTCAATAAATGAAATGTTAGCATTAAATGATAAATCTTTTAGTCTCTCAGAAATAAATTGTAGGTTTTTCCTTATTTCGAATTCAATTCCTCCAACATTAGCAGATCCAAAATTCCTAGGAGTAAAGTTAGTAGGAGCTGATTCGTAGTAGGTCATCTCAATAGGATCTTGAAATATTTTATAGAAAAAACTTACAGCCATCATTTGAGAAAATTCTCCAAAAAATTCATATCTAACATCGTAGTTCTGAATGTATGTAGGTTTTAAGTCAATATTTCCAACAAAAGTCATGTTGGATAATGGATCAAATATTTGAGCAATAGAAGCTTCTTTAAAAGATGGTCTTGCTGTTGTTCTTGTGAAGGATGTTCTTAAGTTACTATTTTCAGAAATTTGATATATAAAATTTCCGGAAGGAAATAAATCTAGTTTATTTATTACATTTTGGTTCCTATAGTTATCTCCACTAGAATTTTGTCCTGTGTAAAACAAATCAAATTTTTCCATTCTAAGACCCACAATAGTTTTTAACACACCAAATAATTTTAATTCGTTAGAAAAATATCCTGAAAAATTTCTTTTAGTAGATTCAAATTGGCTGCTTCTATCTGTTATTGTTGCTCTTGGATTCATATAGCTTCCAATAGGATTAGATTCTGTTACTAACACATTAGAACCAAAAATTAAATTTGGGTTGCCATTAATAACTGACCAAACAGAAGGATCATCCCAACAGCTTACTTGAAATCTAGCAATTTGAAAGTCTCTAGATTGGAAAGTGGCTAATGCTCCGTACTTAAACTTTGCTTTTTCACTGTCAAGCTCATAATTCTTAGTGAAATCTATTTTAGAGTTAAAATGATTTTCATTTAAAAACCTCCAAATTCTAGTTGGCTGTGTGTTATCTTTATATTTAAAAGCATTATTATCATCAATAAAAATTGTTGATCTTACATCTTTATCATGAATTTTTGAAATAGTAGGGGATATTTTCCACTCGATTTTATCGACCAATTTTGATAAAAATGAAGAGTCTATTATCGTATGAGTTCCGTTAAGTATAATATTAGTGATACTTCTTTGACTGTACTCTAAATTATCTTTATTATAGTCAACAAAGTCTGTAAATCTGTTTTCTTGTCTAAACTTACCAGCTTTTTTCTCTCCATTTTGAATATGCATTAAGGTCAATTTAAACTTTGATTTATCTGTTCTATATGAAAGACCTCCTAAACCACTAAAAATTATATTATTGATTCCTATTTCTCCTCTTTGTGTCCGAAATGTATCTAAGACATAAACATCAGGATTGGTGTTAGTATTAAAATAATTATCAATGGCTTCTTCGTAATATTCTGTTTGATTATTATAAGATATAGCTCCTAACCAACCAATTGTATGTTCTTTCTTACCAATGTCAAATTGATTTCCAGTTGAATAACCTAAAGAGAAATTCATCAAACTATTACTTCTTTTTGCAGCCATTATCGGATCAAAAGAAGTGGAGAGATTATTAATGGTATTGTAATCTTGCGAAGAAAGATTTGGAAAATCAGCATTTAAATTATTAGTGTACAAATCGTTAAGAGACCGATTGTAAAAACTTGATAAATTATTTTCTATTGGAATGTCTCTTTGCCCATTATCAAAAGCTAAAAAGTCAGTTGCGCTGCCTTTGTATGATTTATATTCTGAATTAAAATGCATGGTTGGGTTGTATCCTAAACTAATTGATAAAGCTGGGCTTTTTTTTGAAGGAAATTCCTTGGTTACGATATTTACTAATCCCCCAGTAAAATCTGCAGGTAAATTCGCTGTAAAAGATTTAATTATTTGAACATTATCTAATATACTAGTAGGAAATAAATCCATTTGTATGGTATTTCTATCAGGATCTAATCCTGGAATATCAATACCATTTAAAATTGATTTAGTGTATCTATCTCCTAGACCTCTGACGTATACATATTTACCTCCCATAATAGAAACACCAGGAGCTCTTTTAATAGCATTGGCTAAGTTACTGGAACCAACTTTTTTGAACGCCTCAGATGAAAGACCATCCATTAAATTGGCTGATTTTTTTTGCATCATTAATAATGCTTCGTCCGTATTTTTTTGAACAGATACTGAAATAATTACTTCTTCTAATCCAACTGAAGATGATAAAAGGTTAACATTGATTTCTTTTATATCATTTTGTCCAACCTTTATATCAGTTAGTTCTTTAGTTCTGTAACCTACAAACGAAAAAACCAGAGTATAAGTACCAGGTTCAATTTTTATAGAATAATTTCCGTCAAAATCAGTTGTAACTCCAATATTAGTACCTTTTACTAAGACATTGGCAAAAGGCATGGTTTCATTAAATTCTTCGTCAATAACTTTTCCTATGATTTTACTTTGTGTATAAAATGAAGAAAGAAATAATAAAAAAAATGACAATAATAGAATTCGCATTCAAACAAATTTTCTGCAATTATATACATAAAAAAACTGCCTTGTTGATTAAACAAGGCAGTTTTCTAAAATTTAACTTTTACTTAATATATTAACTAAATGTTAATTGACGTATTTTAAAAAGCACCTTTTGAAGACGCATATGTCCAAGAAAAATCTAAAGGGTTAGCTCCTACTGTATTTGAACCTGTAGATACCACTGTACAAATTGTAGCACCATCTGATTCAAAAGTTGACCCTACAGTAGATCTATCATTAAATATAGAACCGTCAGTAAGATTTGGTGTAAAGCAATCTGAACCACCATCTGTAGCTGGAGTAAATTCATATCCAGAAAAAGTTAATGTTCCGGCTGTGTAACTATTAGCATCTTCATCTTTGTCTAATTCTATATCTTTTCCATCTGTGAAATTCATTATATATACATTGTTATTAGCACCAGTAGCACCTTTTCTGTAATCAGAAATTTCACCATCTACACCAGTAGCAGAGCATTCATCATTAGTTCCAACCAAAGTTAAATTGTTAAGTGTAAAACTACCTGGTGCAGAACCCTCAGGTCCGTCAATTTCTAGAGCATGATCGGAAGCAGAATTTAGAATAACCATTGAATTAGAAATTGTACCTGCATAAGCTTGATCAATATCTAATCCATCATCACCTTGTCCCCAAACTAATAGCTCAGAAGCATTAACAGTTCCACCAAAAAACTCTATACCGTCGTCTACATTACCAACCACTTCAATATGATCAATTATTGTTCCAGTACCAACACCACCTAAAGTCAAACCATTGATTTCATTACCTTCACCAATTTCAGCACCACCATGTCTTATAGAAACATATTGTATTACACCTGAATTATCAGCAGGATCGCTACCGCCATATAATCCATTGGTTTCGGAAGCAGGAATTCCTTCAATTTGCAACTCTGTTACATCTCCAGAAAAGGAACATGGAGCATTGCCTAAAACCAATAAACCTCCCCATAATCCTCTTACGTTCTCATTTAATGATGATCCAGCAGTTTGACCCACAGTAATATCGTCAGATTCTGAAGTCATTACAATAGGAGCACTAGCAGTACCTTCTGCCATTAATTTTCCACCTCTAGCAATTACTAAGGAAGAAGCATTTGCTCCAGTTCCAGCTTTGGCTTTTATTATAGTACCTGCTGGAATAGTCAAAGTTACACCGCTTGGTACAATAACTCTTCCTTCTAAGGTCCATACTACTGAAGCATCTAATGTTTGGTCAGCAGACAAAGTACCGGTTAATTTATATTCTGTTGCAGGATATTCACAAGAACCATCATCTTTAGTAGCATCTGAATTGTAATTAGTGGCAGTAGGGTCAGTACATCCATCAGTTCCACAACTATTAAACAAACCTAAAGCAAGGATTGCAGTAAAAAAAGGTAATTTTATATTTTTCATTATTTGATATTTAAATTTTAAGTTAAATTGAGTTACAAAGAAAATTGTAAAACTTAATTACACTTTTTATTAATCGTTAAAAATTAATTATATGTATGTTAACACTATATTATGATTGTTAAATAAAGGCTAATTGATATTAAATATTATTAATGTTTTTAATTAATAATATGTTAACTTAAATGATAGTATTAATATTAATTTGCTGATTATTTTTATAAAAAATTAAAATTATGTCTAAAAAAATATTGATAGTAGACGATGAAAAAGATATTTTGGAACTATTAGATTACCATCTCACAAAAGAAGGTTTTATAACTATGAAAGCTTATAATGGAAAAGATGCTCTTAAAATTGCCAAAGACTTTTTGCCTGATCTTGTTTTATTAGATTTAATGATGCCAGAAATGGATGGCATAGAAACCTGTATAGAGTTTAGAGAAGATAATCTTTTAAAAGGTACATTAATAGCTATTTTAACTGCTAGAGCCGAAGACTATTCTCAAATAGCTGGGTTAAATGCTGGTGCAGATGATTATATAAATAAGCCAATAAAACCAAGGGTTTTAATAAGTAGAATTAAAGCACTTCTTAGAAGAACAGAATCTAAAGTTAATGTGGAATCAAGTGTTGAATTGGAAATTGATATCGAAAAGTATGTTGCGATTCTCAAAGGAGAAGAAATGTTACTTCCTAAAAAAGAATTTGAGTTATTAGCACTTCTATTTTCTAAACCAGGTAAAGTTTTTACCAGAGAAGTAATATTAGCTAGAGTATGGGGTGATGATATTATTGTCGGTGACAGAACTATTGATGTCCACATTAGAAAATTAAGAGAAAAAATTGGTAATCAATACATTAAAACAGTAAAAGGAGTTGGATACAAATTAAAGTTGTAACATTCTTCTAAATTCATTAAGAATAACGCTTGTAGCTCCCCAAACTATTTTATTATTTAGATCTAAATAAGGCACTTCAAAATTCACATTTCTAATACTTTTTTTAAAGCTCATCTTTTTAACCTTAATGACATCTTTTTTGAAAAGAGCTTTAATATTTACTTCAATTATTCTTTTAACTTCTCTTTCATTAGCTTTGAAATCTGGTGTAAAATCACAATAGCCAACAAATGGATGAATTAAAAAATTACTCGGAGGGACAAATACTTGTGATAACTCACCAATAATATTTATGGAAACAGGATCAACACCAATCTCTTCCATAGTTTCTCTCAAAGCTGTTTCTTTCATAGATTCACCACTTTCATTTTTACCACCTGGAAAAGATATTTGGTTGCTGTGGGTGCCTTCGTACTCTTGTCGTTCAATTAAACAAAAAAATGTTTCTTCATCTTTAGGATAGATTAGTAATAAAGTACTTGCAATTTTTGGGTTTTTATTTTTAAAATCTAACTCTATTTCATTTCTGTATGGAGCCAATTCTCTATGGGCCTGCTTCCCAGGTAATGGAAGGTCAAAAGCCTGAAAAATTTTATTTATTATAATTTTAAAATCCAATAAAAAATAATATTTGTTACTAAGATTGTATAAATATCAAAATTGTAATGGTACTATGCCAATTTGTTTTCTAATTTTGAACAATATATGAAAGAGCTTTGGTCATCTAGCGTATTTTGGAGAGTTTTAATAAATTCTATAGGTGTAGTTTCTGTTATTCTTGGATTTTGGTTATTATTTAAGTTGATTAAGTTTTTTTATTCACTTAGAAAAAACAAAAATCTAAATGCTAAGAATTACATTGACCTACTACCAATTCCTAGTGAATTTAAAGGAAATGTTCAAATAGGAGTTACTTTAAATAACAAACAAAACATAGACTTTAATATTTTAGACAATAAAGAAAAACAATTGGAAAATGTATACAATGGTGATATTGA
Source organism: Flavobacteriales bacterium (assembly GCA_038108155.1). GTDB lineage: Bacteria > Bacteroidota > Bacteroidia > Flavobacteriales_D > Parvicellaceae > MED-G20. The sequence goes on from JAYNHP010000012.1 coordinate 21,536, forward strand.
AAAAGGGGAGAAGATATTTAAAATTGATTCTCTTAAATTTCAAAATGGAGAATATTTCATTTCAATTAAGACCGATCACCAAAAGATTTTAAGAAAAATTTTAGTTGATAATTAATTGTATTTTTACCTAACTAAACTCTCTGTTAATTAAATAGAAAATTGAATTTAAATTCTAAAATATCTCTTAGTGTAAATAGTGAAACAGAGTTTTTAAAATCTGTTATTTTAGGAATACCAAACGATATTGGTTCTATTCCCAAAGTTGAAGAATGCTTCGATCCTTCCTCTATTTACCATGTAGAAAATAACTCTTATCCTACTGCGATAGATATTTCCAACGAGATGACAGATTTTTTGGAAGTATTAAATAAGTACAATGTAAAGGTTCTAAGACCAGAAAATATTCCGAATCTTAATCAAGTTTTTGCTAGGGACCTTGGGTTTGTTTTACAAGACACATTCTTAATTTCCAATATTATTGAAAATAGAGCTAATGAAATTCCAGCTATTCAACATATTCTTTCCCAAATTAGTTCTAAGAAAGTTTTAAAAATTGATTCTAAAGCAAAGATTGAAGGTGGTGATGTCACTATTTTTAAAGACCATGTTTTTATCGGGGCCTCTAATCCTACAGATTTTAATAAATACAAAGTTGCTAGAACCAATTTCGAAGCAGTTGATTTTATTAAAAATAATTTTCCAAATAAGAAGGTTGTTGGTTTTGAATTATTCAAATCGGATAACGATAAAAACGAAAACACCTTACATCTAGATTGTTGTTTTCAGCCAGTCTCTAAAAATCTTGCTATCATAGCACCAGATTCTTTTAAAAATAAAAGTGATGTTGTTTATTTAGAAGAATTATTCGGAAAATCTAATTTGTTTTATATTTCTAAAGACGAAAAAAATAATATGTACTCTAATATTTTTTCGATTTCTCCTAAGGTAGTAATATCCGATTCTAGATTTTCAAGATTGAATAGTTGGTTACAACAAAAAGATATTGTAGTTGAAGAAGTAAATTATTCAGAAATATCTAAAATGGGAGGTTTGTTTAGGTGTTCCACTCTTCCATTAATACGAGAGTAATGTCACAAATAACAAATAGTATTTTAATGATTAAACCAACTGGTTTCACCTATAATGCGGAGACTGCAGAAAATAATCATTTTCAAAATCCAATAAGTACTCAAAACCAAAAAGAGATATCTGAGAATGCCTTTAGAGAATTTGATAATATGGTTTATAAATTAGATAGTAAAGGGGTTAATGTCACTGTAATAGACCCCAAAGAAAATTATCTAAATCCGGATGCTGTATTTCCAAATAATTGGTTTTCTCTTCATAAAGATGGAACTAAAATTCTATACCCAATGTTCGCCAAAAGCAGAAGAAAGGAAAGGGACTTAGAAATATTTAAAATTCTTGAAAAGAACTTAAATTTTAAAATTAAAACTACTGTTGATTTTACAATCTATGAACAAGAAAACTTATATCTAGAAGGAACAGGAAGTATGATTTTAGATAGAGAAAATAAAATAGCTTATGCTGCTTTATCTGAAAGAACTTCCAAAAAAATACTTGTTGATTTTGGCCAGAAAATGAATTACAATATTGTGTACTTCAATGCTCTTCACACAGTTAATAATATACAGTCACCTATTTACCATACCAATGTTATGATGTGTCTAGGAGATAGATTTTCTGTTATTTGCTTAGAGACAATTTATGATCAATTGGAAAAAGTTAAGCTTTTAAATTCTTTAGAAGAAACTAACAAAGAAATTATAGAAATTGCTGTCCCACAAATGAATAATTTTGCTGGGAATATGCTACAAGTTGTTGGTGCTAATAACTCTCCCATTATTTTCATGTCACAATCTGCTTTTGATTCGCTGAACAAAAGTCAGCTTAAAAAATTAGAGAAGTTTGGTGAAATTTTATTTTCAAATCTTTCTACAATTGAAAATTATGGAGGAGGAAGTGCCAGATGTATGATGGCTGAACTTTTTTATTGAATATACCCTAAGCCAAATCCAATTTTTTATTTAAAACTTTCTTAATTAACAGATAGATTACTGAAAAAACTCCAAAAATTGAGATTAATGTAATTGGTGCCAAATCTTTTTCATAATTCATTAACCAAATTATATTTATAAGTGATTGAATAGAGAAATAAATTACAGCAACAAGTAAATGAGATAATTTATATTCATTTACCAATAACTGGTATAGATGTTTTCTGTGAGGGAGAAAAATATTCTCTTTTGCAATCCACCTTTCCACAATAGTCCAACCAGAATCCAAGAAATAAACTAAAAATAAAATTAAAGGGCTTAAACTATTGGTTTTGACCATTAAAGTAATTGTTAAAACAGCATATATAAAACCCATTGTAATTGCACCAACATCTCCTAAAAAACAAACTGCATTTTTTCTAATGTTAAAATAGCTAATTATTAAATTAGAAAGTATAACTATTAATAAAAAATTGCTATCTGTAAAAGCTACCATATGAGCATTTATTATATAAAACGAAATTAAAAATGAGAAAGAGTATAATATTGTTAAGCCATTTATCCCATCCATAAAGTTCAATATATTAATGCTGCTAATAATGAGAAAAAACATTAAAAAAAGTAAATACCAATCTAGTTGATTATAGTTTGTAGTAGAAAGTAAATAACCAATAGTAAGACATTGAAAAATTAATTTTATCTTAAAATCCAGATTTTTTAAATCGTCTATAAAACCCATTATTCCCAAAACAAGACCACAAATAATAATATTTGGCATATTTAAATTTGAACTAATCATATATATAACCATTGCAATTAAATAAATTATACCACCTCCTCTCTTGGTAACAACTATATGAGAACTTCTGGAATTTGGCTGATCAGTTATGTACCATTTTTCAGCTATTTTTAAATAGATAATTATTCCTATAATTAATATTGCAGCAATTAAAAAATAATATGAGATTGAATATTGTTCTACCATTATTCAAAGGTGGATATTAAAAGTTCTGTTAAGTGCGAAAATGTATGGTTTTCTTCTACATATTTCTTGCCATTTTCGCCCCACTTTTTTAGTTTTTTATTTTCTATTTTAGAAATCTCATTTATTGTATTGGCAATTTCTTTAGGGTTTTCAGGTTGTATGCTTATTCCAGCTTCTGCTATTTTAACAAAATCGTTAGAAGTATTTACAGAGTGAATAATTGGTTTTCCTGCATACATATAGTCAAATATTTTATTTGGGCTAATCCCAAATCTATATAAGGAGTGATTGTGCCAACCTATATAGCAAACATCAAAAAAAGAAATTGCAGATTGAATTTGACTTTTATCAATTTGCCCTAAAAAAGAAACATTATTTTTTGCATTATTTTTTAGTTTCTCTAAATGTTGACCTTTTCCAAAAATTACAAAGTGAATGTTTTCATTGTTTTCTAAATGATTACTTGCTTCAATTAAATACTCCATTGCATTAGATGCTCCTAGAGATCCAGTATAACCAACAATAAATTTATTTTTTGGAATTAAATCAGATACGCTTTTATCTAATTCTCTAGATTTTTTCATTTCTTCTAAATTAAATCCATTTGGAATATGTACGAATTTATCTTTACTCATTCCTCTACTTTCCATATGTGGTTTTGCATTAGGTAATAATGAAATTACTTTGTGTGCCTTTTTGTAGGCAAATTTTTCAAACCATCCAAAAAATATAACAAGAGGATTAAATTTTGAAAAGCCTCCAATTTCTATTAAGCTAAGTGGCCAAATATCTCTTACTTCAAAAATTAACTTTGCTTTGTATTTTTTTGACCATATATATGCATTAATTATTGGAAGAGGGGAAAGAGACGATACTATTATCACATCTGGATTCTTCAGCTTTTTCTTAGGAAGAAAAAATAAATTTACCATAAATTGAATCATCACTAGAACTCTGCCAATACTTTGAGATCCTTTATATTTTGAAACTTTTACCCAAGTAAAAGGAATTCCATCAACATCTTCCAGGGTGAATTTTCCTTTTGTTTTAGGAAGTTTGTAAAATAAATGAGAATAAGAAGCACTTATAATATGTGGGTGATATCCTTTTTTTTTTAATTCTTTAGCAAAATACCAAGACCTAAAGTTCATTCCATGAACCTTTGACCCGCAATACTGGTTAATTATCCAAATATTATTTTTCATTGGTTTGTATTTTGGACTTCCCCTTTAGACATTGTTGTTTTTAATATTTGCAATTAAAAATTTAAATGCTAAAGATATCGAAAGAATATAAAAAACACTTTGTACAATAGTTACTAGATATAGAATTTGATTTTTCTCATTTAAAAAGAAATGGCCTAATCCAAGTGTTATTATAATTAATACCAAGTGGAAAACATCGAAAAAGAAAATTTCTTTTTGTTTCTCTAATCTTATGAACACATAGGAAAGGGAAGAGGCAATAAACATAATTGCCATCCAAGGGCTAATAACTTTAATTGCATCCATTAGACCAGACCACTTATCCCCAAGAATTGAAGTTAATAATGAGGAAGGGGTTATTATTAGAACAATCCATCCAATGAGTGTTAGTATAAATAATCTTTTTAACCAATAAGTATAAGATTTGTACAATGCTTTAGGGTTTTTAATCTGTGCAATTTCGTTGTAATAGACTTGTGCAAATGAGGAAGAAAACATCATAATTAATAATCCGAGATATTGGATTGCTGCTGCTAGTAATCCACTAAATTTTTCTCCATAATAATGAGTGAAAAATATTAGCGTAATTAGATTGATGGAGTTCCCAACAAATACGCCTGGAGAACTAAACCAAATAAATTTATTGTGTTTTTGAATTAATTCTTTTTCTAAAGTTTTATTTTTTTGAATCCAATTATATTTTTGAAAATACTTTCTTATATAATTTATATTTCCACTTACCAGACCAATTAATCTTCCAATTACAAGTCCAGTAAAATTAAAACTCAATAAACCTGTTATAATTTGAGCTAAACTTCCTGAAGTACTATGAATAACTCTAGAAGTGGTTATGGTGAGAAAGTTTTTTGATCTAGTGAAAAATTGTCTTGAAATTTGTATGATTCCATTAGAGAAAATAGCTAATGGCATTAGAACTATCAAAAGCCATTCATATTGAAAAACTTTTATTTCATTAATAAAATAAAATGTAAAAACAACTCCACCAATTAAAGAAACAATTACAGCGTATTTTAAACAAATTCTTAATAATGAGAGAGCTCTATTATCTTCTCTCTCCAAAATAAGTCCACTTTCAAGTCTTAGAGCTGCTACACTACTGAAAACAGCAGCAAACTCGAAGAACAACCTAAATGGGGCATATTCTTCAGGACTGTAAAAGTAACGCTGTAAAATAATTATAGCACTAAAGTTGATGATCTGAGCAATTGTAGTACCAGAAAATATTGTTAAAACATTTTTTAAAAATTGATTTTTCTCAGATTTATTCAATTGCTAAATTTTTTTTATTGAACCATTGGAAGAAAAAGATAGTATTAAAGAAAGCAAAGAAAATAACTCCGCTTTGCGTTTCAAGAACGGATTCTGTCATAAAATTTAAAATCATAATGACTAAAAATAATGCATACATAAAATCTTTTTGTCTTAAAGAAGCATACAACATCCCAAAAGTAAAAAATGCTAATATTAAAAATCCAAAAACACCATGGTCTAGTAATACTTGTAGATATTGATTATGGGAGTTGTAATTTTTCTTATACATATAATCGTAGCCATCCTTTTTATATTGTTCTTTAAGTACTTTTTTACTCAATCCTGTCCCATATCCAGTTATCCATTTTTCTTTAACTAGCTTTAAGGTAGTAGACCATGTTTTTTTTCTGACCAATGTTGAAGATCTTACTTTTTTATTTTCACTTTTCTCAAAGGTATTGGTAATAATTTCATTGAATCGATTATGGATGGTTTCATTTGTGTAAATTACTGTAGAGAACGGAATCATCAAGATAATAAAATATATAAGTACTTTTTTATTGATTTTTTTGCTGTAGAAGATGCAAGAAATAAAAAATACATGAACTAATATATTGGTTATCCAACCCGTTCTAGAGGACGCAATTAGTATAAAAAACGATAGAAAACTTATTATTATAAAGCTTGAGTTTTTAGGAAGTTTTAAATCCTTAATAGGTTTTAAATTATTTAAATAAATTATACCAATAACAAAATTTAAGTACATAGTGAAATATCCAGGATGATGAAACAAGGAAAGAGAGGTGTATTTAATGGCATTAACATCATCTAGTAAAAAGTAGGATGCCGTAGCATTTAAAATACAAACCAAGCTAGAAGTTAAAGAGCCATAGATAAAAAATTTCAAAATTCCTGCCAAATTAATTTTGTTGGATGGATAGCCAATTAAGATTAAAATTGGAATTATAAATAATGTGATTTTTGTAATAAGATTGCCTGAATATTCATCAATTTTGTTTAAAAATAAGAGTTGAATAAATGGAATTAACCACAAACTTATAATACTCAACTTAATCCAGTTTTTTTTGATTTTCAGTTGACTAAAGTCTCCAAAAATCAAACATGCAATACAAAATAGCACCATTAGAAAACGAACTGTGGTTTTTTCTAAAGGAAGAAGAAAAGGAATTAACAGTAAAAGAAAGTTTAAAATTTTTATTTTATTGAAATATTTTAATACTGAATCTGTCATTAAACAAATTGATTTTTCTTTAGTTAGCAACCAAGTTTTTTATAAATATTAATAAGCTTTAATTCCTCGTTAGTCCAGTTGTATTTTTCTTTTACAAGACGACTTCCATTTTGTCCCATTTCTTTTGCTTTTTCTGGATTTGTTAAAATAAATTCTATTGCTTTCGCAATCTCATTGGGATTTTCAGGATCAACACATATTCCACAATAATTTTTATCTATAATATCTTTATATAGTTTGAAATTAGAGGTGACAACAGGAAGACCAATGGCCATGTATTCGAAAATTTTGGTAGAATACGATTGAGTATAGTTCTTTATTGGTTTAAGAATACTCAAGCCAATTTTTGAATTTTTGGAATATTTCAACCCTTTATTTAAAGGCATACTCCCATAAAGTTTGAAATTTCCTTTAACCTCATTAAGATTCTTGTTATCAGTAAAATTTTCAGCAAATGACCCAATAAAATGAGCGAAAATATCTGGTATCTTTTGCTTTAAAATTTTCAATGATTGTATTAAGACATCAAACCCTCTATTGTTGGATATGCCTCCTATGTAGAAAATTTCATTTTTTAATCTTTTCTCAGAGTAAAACTCTTTCAAATGATCTATTTTAGGCATATTTAGAACAGTAACCAAATTTTTATTTAAAGACGAATAATATTCTTTGTAGGAATGCTCGGCAATTATCAATGCATCAAATTTTTTTAGTTTTTTTATTTCATAAAGTCTGTAAATCTTAGAAATTATTTTTCTTAGAATTTTTGGAATATATTCTTTAGATAAGATTTGTAATGCAATATTTTCATGGATGTCAAATATTACTTTCTTACCTTCTTTTTTAAGTTTTAACCCAATTCTTATAAGTTCGGGATCATGGAAATGATAAATTTCACAATTAAGTTCTAATGCTTTTTTATAAACATCATTAGTCGTTTTAAATATTCTTCTGTATCTATTTTTTTGTTTTCCTACATCAAAAATTGAAATATTATCTTTGTTTTCATTACCAAGACCATCTGCTATTACCAAGCTTACCAGTCTATTATCACTTGCCAATGACTGACATTGCTTATAAAAGATTCTTGTGTCAAATCTATGGTGAGCAGAACTTAAATGACAAACTTTAATCATATCTTCGGCTTTAGTTCTTTAAAGTGAAAAATAGAAATTGCATACAAAGCAAAAAGCACTCTTAAATCCACAATTGAAGAGGACTTCATTGCATTCAAAAACAGAACTATCACTGCTAAAAGTGCAAAATTTGTCAAATAGCTTTTAAAAATATTAATATTTGCAACTACCAACCCCAGCATTATAATTAAACCAATAAAGCCAAGCTCAAAGACAATTTCTAAAATGATATTATGTGGATAAAGTCTTTTGTCTTCATTTATAAATTCCTTAGAAAAACTTCCTAATCCATAACCTAGGATTATAGACTTTGAATTTTTAAAAATCTTTTCTTTAGAAAAAATAAAATATTCTAATCGTTTATTGTAGGAATAATTGTTGTCCTTATTAGATAATTGGTAGTCATTTACTTCAAAATCTATTTCTGTATTAGAAGATAAAACTTCAAATCGATAAACTGTTCTTTTTATTATCTCTTTGTAATTACTAGAGGTTAAATAAAATGATATGTTTATAAATAGAATTACTACAACAGATTTTATTATTTGTAGTAGAATTGCTCTGTTAATTTTTTTAGTTATTAAAAGATAAGTACTTAAAATAGTAATGGAAAATAATCCTATTATAATAGGAAATCTACCAGCAAATAAAAGAATTAGGTTAAAAGAAACTAGTAACATATAGATTATTCTTTTATGATCTTTAAGGTAAAAAACTAAAAAAATGTTTGCCGCCAAAAACTGACCTAAAGTAAGATACCATCCTTGGATATATACTTCGTTAAAGTAAGCATGAAAAGGAAAGTTTTTTGAAAGTGAGTTGGGGTTTATGACAAAAAAAAACAAACTAAAAAAGAAAAGAAAAAAGGAAAAATATAAAGTAAATTTTTTAACGTTTATTTTATTAATAATAAGTACTGAGTAGAAGGCTAATAAATTAGTTCCTAAAGCTATAAGCTTATACCAAACATAGTTTTCTGAAGAGGTGTAAAAGGTAGATATAAAGCACCAAATGAAAAATAGAATTAAAAAGACATGCTTTGTGATTTCATTTTTAAGTCTTTGAATAGAAAATTCTTTTTTCACTAAAACCATGGTGGCCAATAACCCTCCAAAAATTAATGTGAATGGAATGGAGTTAGAATTGTCTCCCGAAAATGAGAAAAATAAACTTTTAAACATTCCTGATAAAAGAAACAAAACTAGAAATAGTTCAATATCTATTTTTCTTAAAAAATTAACCACTTATTCAGTGAAAGTTTTAATTCTTTAACTAATTTAAGTATTCTTAAGACACATAATTTTAACAAAATAAGATGTTACAAACATCTCATTAATGAAATTTATGCAATAGGTTTTCTGATTTTTTGAACTTAAGAATTGGTTTTTAAGTAATTCCAATACCATTCTATAGCAGAATTCAATCCTTGTTTTAAATTATGCGTAGGCTGATAGTTTAGTAATTTTTGAGCTTTTTCAATGGAGGCTAAAGAATGTTTTACATCTCCAACTCTTTCAGGACCATTTTTAATTTCAATATTCTTTATTTCAGAATCGAAATCAGAAAGTAAGTCTCTTAGATTTTCAACCAATTCTTTTAAAAATGATTGGTCTCCACAAGCTACATTGTAAACTTGATTTAATGCATCTGGGTTTTTTGTAGTTGCAGCCAATTCATTTGCTTGAATAACATTATCTATGTATGTAAAATCTCTACTTTGAGATCCATCTCCATGAATTACAGGCTCTTGATGATTTATAAATGCTTTGATAAATTTTGGTATAGCAGCTGCATATGCACCATCTGGATCTTGTTTTCTTCCAAATACGTTAAAGTACCTTAATCCAATAAGTTCTAATCCGTATAGATTAGAGAATACTCCTGCATACAGTTCATTTACATATTTAGTTACTGCGTAAGGAGATAAGGGTGAACCAATTTCATTTTCAATTTTTGGAAGTTTTTTTGAATCTCCATAGGTTGATGAACTTGCGGCATAAACAACTCTTGAAATATTTTCTTGCTTTGCAGCCCATAATATATTAATAAATCCATTGATATTAATATCGTTGGTTTTTAATGGATTCTCGATCGACCTTGGAACTGAACCCAAAGCCGCTTGGTGAAGAATAACATCAATATCCTTACATGCTTTTAAACAATCTTCTAAATTGGTAATATCCCCCTCTAGCATTATAAAGTTTGAATTGCTAAGAAAACCTTCTACATTTTCTTTTTTCCCAGTAATGAAATTATCTAAACAAGTAACTTTATTATTTTTATTTAATAAGTAATCTATGATATTACATCCAATAAATCCTGCACCACCTGTAACAAGTACTTTTTTATTTTCTAACGACATAAATAATTTCGATTAATCTTCTAATTCATTTCTAAGACTAATAATTTCCTTACTTAATTTCTCAAATTCTACAGAATTATTTTTAGTAACTGAATCATTGGCGTATTCTAAGGCTGTCATGGCCAATAAATCTTGCATGTCATTTACTGCATAATTCTCCTTTAAATTTTTGATATTATTTTCAATTTCGGAAACGGATTTTCTTATTTTTTCCTCATCTTCTCTGTTAATTGTTAATGGATAGGTTCTCCCTCCAATTACTACCTTAATAGAAAGTTCGCTCATATTTTATTTATTTAGTAATGCAATACATTTGTCAATTTCTCTTACCATTTCATTGATCATTAGCTTTACATCTTTAGTAGATCCTACCTCGTTTCCATCAATTTGACTAGCTAATTTCAGCATCTTTATATTTTCATTTAATTCTGAAATCTTAGTTTTAAGCTCTGTTATCTCTTCACCAGCAGAAAGGATTTCTTCATTCAATTTATTATTCTCTTGAATTTTTGTATTTAATTTTTCTTTTAAACCTATTATGAAACTTCGGATTTCATTTAATGCTGATATTTCTTTTTCCATTGGATTAAACCATTTTTACAAAGTTAGTTGCTAAACTGAATTATTCAAATTTAAAATTAATTGTGAATAAAAAACTAATTTTATAGCACCATATTTATTTAATTATGACAAGATTTGTCTAATGAATTTCTTAATTAGATTTTTATCATTCTTTACTGTTTTTTTTTCACTATTATCTATTCTTTCTCAAGAAGTAAATAAATATAATTTTAGTCCTCCAATAGGAATTCCAATTCTACTTTCTGGAAACTTTGGAGAATTGAGATCTAACCATTTTCATACTGGACTAGACATAAAAACCAATGGAAGAATTAATTATAAAATTTACTCTATTGATACTGGTTTTGTTTCTAGAATTAATGTTTCTAAAAGAGGTTATGGCAAAGCGATATATGTAGCCCATCCAAATGGTTTTACAAGTGTATACGCCCATTTAGACCATTTCCCAGAAAAAATAGAAAAGATTTTAAGAAAACGCCAATACGAGCTTCAAACAGAAACTTTAACATATTATTTAGATTCTTTAGACTTAACAGTTTCCAAGGGAGAAGTAATTGCATATTCTGGAAATACAGGGGGATCTTCTGGGCCTCATCTACATTTTGAAATTAGAGAAACTAAGTCTGAACATCCTATAAATCCAGAGCTATTTAACTTTGATATTGTGGATAATAAGTCACCAATAATTAATAAATTGAGGCTTTATTCTTTTTTAAACTCTAATAGTTTAGATAGTTATTCTTCAAAAGATTTTCTAACAATTAAAAAGAACCAGAACTACCATTTGAAATACGATAGTATTATTTACCTAAACGGGTTAAGTGGATTTGGCTTAAAATCAACAGATTATTATGACAATAGTTCCAATAGATGTGGTGTTTATTCTATTAATATGTACATAGACCAACAACTTAAATACCAACTAAAATTTGATGAAATTGATTTTGAAACTAATAGACAAACAAATATTCACAAAGACTATAGTGCCTACCAAAAACTAAGAGAGAAAATCCATAAAATGTATATTCACCCTAACAATGAGTTACAGATTTACAAAAAAAATATTGGCAATGGGCTGATTTGCTTTCAAGATACATTGATTCATGAAATTCAAATTGTTGTTGGAGATATTAATAATAATATTTCTAGATTAAAGTTCTTTGTTAAAAATACATCTATTGGTAGTTGTGAAAATGAATTTTCATTTCAGAAAATACAACCAACAAATATTTACTCACCGGATAGTTCGATGTTGGTGGTAATGGATACCAATACACTTTATGATAACACTCCAATTTATCCAATTAAAAAACAAAGTATTTATACTTTTAACAATTCTGATATTCCATTAAAAAGAAAATTTATCTTATCTATTAAATTATCTAAAAATGAATCCTTAAACAGAGATAAATTATTTATTGGAGAATTGACAAAAAACGGAAATATTATTAACAAAAATGCAGATATTTCAAAAGATTGGATATCAGCAGAAGTCAATAAGTTTGGAAAGTACAAAATCTTTACCGATTCAATCCCACCCAAGATCAATCACGTAGGAAATAACTTCCAAAAAAATAAAAATCAAGAACTTGTATTTAAAATCATAGAATTAAAGAGTGGGGTGGATAAGTACAATGTTTTTATTGACAATAAGTGGGTACTTTCCAACTACAGTTCTAAGAATAATAGACTAAAAGTTAGTTTGGATAAATATGCTAATGTCTTATCTGGGTATCATAGCTGTAGAGTAGAAGTTTCAGATGAAAGAAAAAATAAAACTGTTTTAGAATTTGAATTCAAATTAAATTAAATATTAACATTCATTAAATTGTCATTAAATTTTACCTTATTAACATTTAAAATGTTTTTCTTTATTGTAAATGTCTAAAAAGAAACAAAATAAAATATTTGTTCTCGATACGTCTGTAATCTTACATGATCATAATTCTTTACATTGTTTTGAGGAAAATGATATAGCTATTCCAATAACTGTTTTAGAAGAGTTAGATAACTTTAAAAGAGGTAATGATACCAAAAACTTAGAGGCAAGAGCATTTATAAGAGTTTTAGACAGATTAAGCAAAGATTTCACCCTTCAAGAATGGGTGCCTATCAATGGAATTGAAAGTGGGAAGTTTAAAATCATCATGGAAGATGAAAGTCTTACCAATAATGCTATAAATATTTTTGGAAATAAAAATGACCATAAGATTTTAAATGCAGCTCTAAGTCTTAAAATTTCTAATAAAAAATCTAAGATAGTTCTAGTCTCAAAAGATATTAATTTACGTCTGAAAGCAAAAGCATTGAATATAACTGCAGAGGATTTTGAGACCGGGAAAATAGATAGAGATAGTACCCTTTATAACGGCAAACAACTAATTGATAAAATTGATTCTAATTTTATTAACAAACTCTATAAAAATGGTCTTACACAAGATTTGAGTGTATTGAAAAATAGAATTATTTCTAATGGTTTTTACATAATGAAGAATGGAAAAAGTTCTGTTTTGGGTTATTACAATCCACATGAAAAGCATCTAGAAAGAGTAGAGAAACAATATGCTTATGGAATAAAACCCAAGAATGCAGAACAAACCTTTGCACTTCATGCTCTATTAAATCCAGACATTAAACTTGTTTCTCTACAAGGAGTTGCCGGAACTGGAAAAACTCTTTTGGCTTTGGCAAGCGCTTTAGAGCAACATAATTTATACCACCAAATTGTTTTGGCTAGACCAATTGTTCCATTGAGTAACAAAGATATAGGTTACCTTCCAGGAAATGCAGATGAGAAAATTAACCCTTATATGCAGCCACTTTTTGACAATTTAAAATTCATTAAAAATCAATTTGGAAGTAAAGAAAAAAAGTATAAAAAAATTGAAGAAATGCAAGAGCAAGGAAAATTAACGATTTCTGCACTAGCATTCATCAGAGGAAGAAGCTTCTCAAATGTAATATTTATCATTGATGAAGCTCAAAATCTAACTCCTCATGAGGTGAAAACCATTATTACTAGAGCAGGAGAAAACACCAAAATTATTTTCACTGGAGATGTTTTTCAAATTGATACTCCTTATTTAGACGAACAGAGCAATGGTCTTTCTTATCTTATAGACAGGTTAAAAGGAGATGATCTTTTTGCCCATATTACTTTAGAAAAAGGAGAAAGATCTGAATTAGCTAATCTAGCAAATGATTTATTATAAGTTATAGGTGATTAATTATAAAACTGCACGAAAATTTGGATCTTTAGAGTTGTTGGCAAAACAAGTTGTTGAGGGCTTTATTACTGGATTACATCAAAGTCCATTTCATGGATTCTCTGTAGAATTTGCAGAACACAGATTATATAATAGTGGAGAATCGGTTAAACATTTAGACTGGAAATTATTGGCAAGAACAGACAAGCTATTTATTAAAAGATATGAAGAAGAAACGAATTTAAGATGTCATATTCTTATAGATTCTTCCTCTTCAATGATGTTTCCAATAGATCAGCCATACAATAAATTTACTTTTTCTGTAGATGCTGCAGCAGCCCTTATTTTTTTAATGAGAAAACAAAGAGATGCATTTGGATTATCTATTTTTAGTGATGCATTAGACTTTTATTCTCCCGCAAAGTCATCTTTAACACACCAACGCTTTTTACTTTCTAAGCTTGAAAGAATTTTAGAGAATCAGAAAAAAAGATTTAAAAATAAAAAAACAAATATTGCTAAAATGCTTAATAATTTAGCATCGAAAATTCATAAGCGTTCGTTGGTTTTTATTTTTTCTGATTTTATGGCCATTGATAATCCTGAAGATTTTGCCAATTCCATTAAACATTTAAGACATCATTTACACGAAATTGTAGTTTTTGATGTTTCTCATCACAATCTTGAAAATCAATTAAATTTAAAAAATAAATATTACAATGTTGTCGATGTCGAAACTGGTGAGTCTATTAAAATGCATCCAAAGCAAATTAAAGAGAAATATATAACAGAAAGAAATTCTGTAAAAAGTAGGATTCACAGTTTGCTTAAACAACAAAAAGTAGACTTAATTAGCGCCGATATTGAAATAGGTTTTGACCAAATTTTACTAGAATATTTGTTGAAGAGAAAAAAAATATATTAAAAATCTATTTAATTGCTTGTTACTACAGACAAAAAAATTAAATTTACCATCCATTTGGACCGGTAGTTCAGTTGGTTAGAATACCTGCCTGTCACGCAGGGGGTCGCGGGTTCGAGTCCCGTCCGGTCCGCATAAGCTCTCCATATTTATGGGGAGCTTTTTTTTATTTTTAACTTTATAGTTTAAAACTATAAAATTTGAATTTATATTTATCAATAAAACTATAATATGAGTGAATCTGTACCAACGTTTGAAAATCCTCAAAATACTTCATCTAATTTTAATGAAAGACCTGTTTTACTTAAGGTTTTATGTATTTTAAGTTGGATAGGCTCTGGAATACAAATTATTGTTTCTACTCTTTATTCTCTGTTTATTAACGAAAATGTAAAGCAAGAAATGTTTAGTCTACTCCCAAATCAAGAAATGGTAGATATGTACAAGGATATTTTCAATTTAATGGATAAAACTTCTATTTGGTATCTAATTTTATACTTAGGCAATGTTGCTTTTGTTTATATGATGTGGAATTTTAAAAAAATGGGGTTTTATGGCTATAGCTTAGTTCAATTGCTGATTTTAATGGTTCCTTATAGTATAAATCCATTTGATTTTAATCAACTATTGATTTCTGCCATATTTCCAATAATATTTATCGTTTTGTATGGCTTGAATCTAAAGCATTTTAGAAACTAATTTTTGGCCCCTAGAAAAGTATAAGAAAGAATATTGGTCCCCATTTGTAGTGCTTTAGTTCTAGTTTCCTCAGAGTCATTATGAACATCTGAATCTTCCCAACCATCGCTTAAATCACATTCATAGTCGTAAAAACACACCAACCTCCCCTTATAAATAATTCCAAATCCAACAGAAGGCTTTTCGTCATGCTGGTGAATTTTTGGCAATCCCTCATTAAAATCAAATTTTTGATGGTATATGGCATGAGAATAGGGGAGTTCAACAAAATCTAGTTCAGGGAATATTTTTTTAATTTCTTTTCTGATAAAAGGATCTAATCCATAGTTGTCCGAAATATGCAAAAAACCACCTGCAATTAAATAATTTCTTAGGTTGTTGATTTCTTGCTGATTTAATACAATATTTCCATGACCTGTCAAATGAACAAATGGATAATTGAACAGCAAATTACTTCCAATTTCTACTTCATCGTATTTTGGATTAATATTAGTTCCAATTTCTTTATTGGAAAATTCAATTAGATTAGTCAATGCTGTTGGATTGGCATACCAATCTCCTCCACCATTGTATTTTAATAATCCAATTTTATATGTATAGGATTGCCCAGAACCAATAAAAGTATATATAACAAGAACTAAAAAAAGAATATATCTCATAGAACCTAATATAATTTCTTATTTAAAATCATCAAATAAGAATTTATAATCCATATTGTATTCAATTTTAGAAAAATCATTTTCTTCATAAAAAAGCGGCTTTCCATACTCCATCATTTTCTTTGATTTTGCAGCATCTTTTTCTTTGTAATATTTAGCGTATTCCATTATCGCATATCTCAAAAATAATTGTTGAGATTCGGTCATATATTTAAGACTGAATTTATTTTTTTCATATTCTTCTAATTTTGGAATACACAGTTTTAAATATTCTTTAGCGTTGGTTTTATTTTTTGTAATTGTACAAAGAATCGAATAGAGTAATTTTGCACCAATATCCTCGGGATCCATATCACAAGTTTTTTTAGTTAGTCCTACAGCTTTTGAGTAGGTCTTGTCTGTTCCTTCCTGAATGTAATTTTCTAGTTCTTCAATTATATTTATTTTGAAGTCGTTTATAAATTCTTCAGCATCTTCTTTATATAGATATTCTTTGTCTTTTTTTCGATATTTCGCAGCATAGGACAAAGCTGTCTTTCTAGCTTTGGGAAATTCATCTGTGTATTTATGATCTTGACTCATTTCATAACTTGCTTTTGATGCAAACAAATAGGGAAGTGGATCTTTTTTAGTTTTATCTTTAACAGTGTATTTTAAAGATTTATTGAAACAGTTTTTATAGTCTTCGTTTACATACAGTACCAATAAATTTTCATAGGTGTTATCAGTTTGAGAAATTAAATTATTGCTCAAGAAATTAACCATTACATATAAAATAGTTGCTAATAGAAGTTTTATTTTATTTATCATATTGAAAGACT
Source organism: Flavobacteriales bacterium (assembly GCA_038108155.1). Lineage (GTDB taxonomy): Bacteria > Bacteroidota > Bacteroidia > Flavobacteriales_D > Parvicellaceae > MED-G20. The sequence continues at coordinate 38,655 of JAYNHP010000012.1, forward strand.
TATCAATTTCCATGCCTAAATTTTAGAGTTCCTTATACAGTTTTTCTCATTAAAAGTTTCGTATATCCTCTATAAATAATTTAAAGTTGGTAATTTTGTATTATGAAATGGATTGGAAATAGAGTATCTTATAAAGACCACAAAGATTTTTTCACTATGATAATCTCCTCAAAGACTGACCATTGGAAGATGTTGCTTATGCTTATTTGGCTCCTAATTTGGTTTTCTTGTGGATTAGTAATAATTGTTTATTTATTTTTCACCGATGAACTTTCTGACAGAAAGATTTATTTCTACACATTTCTAGTTTTTTGGACCTATTTTTTATATAAGGTTGTAAGAGTATTGATATGGAGACGATTTGGAATTGAATTTATTAGAATTGATGAAGATAAATTTTCTGTCAAAAAATCACTTTGGGGATATGGAAGAGCAAAAGAATTTATAACCAGTAATATCAAAAAAATAAAATTGGCTCCGTTGGATGAAAAATCGTTTTCCAAAGTTTTTAACGATTCTTTTTGGATTGTAGGTCAGGGGACAATTATTATTAATGCCCTAGAAAAAGAATACAATTTTGGATCTCAAATTTCCAAAGAAGATGGTGAGAAAATAGTTAAGGTATTGAATTCAAAAATCAATAAACTAAAATCAGCTAGTTAATTCAAAAGCTACAGTTTTAATTCTTTTGGTTAGTTGATTATCAATAATTTCTTCTAATACCATTTCTTTTGCTGTTTTACTTTTCATTACTTTTTCTACAGTATTAATTTCGCCTATTGGAATATTTTTTTCAAAACAATTAGCAAATAAGTCATCTGAAAATATTTCCTTGGTTTTCGCGTTTATAATTTCAAAGAGAAGTTTTCGATCCTCTACACGTTGTTGATTAGTCTTGAATTTATCCATCCATTTTTTTTCAATTGAAATAATTTTTGAAAATATTTCAAATTGATGATCTGTTCCGATTGCTAAAACTAAATTCTTCTCGTCTAAGGTTGTTACAACTTCTCCATACGGTGCAATATTTGGATGTAAGGTGCCAATAGGTTTTGCCAGATGTTGTGCCATTAAGAAATTAGAAGATTGGTTCATGAGCGATGCAATCGCAGTTTCTTCTAATGTTGTAGATACTTTGTAGGCTTTTTTTTCCTTTGTCTGTAATAGCATTGCAGTTAATATTCCTTCTTTTATTTGGTGTGCAGCAAGAACATCAATTAAAGCAACTGGCATTTTTGCAAATTCTTTTTCATTTCCAGTCATATTTATATAGCCTGTTTCCGCTTGAAGTACAATGTCAAAAGCTACTCTATTTGGATTGCTTTTAAATCCTCCTATATGTGCATATATTATGTTAGAGTTTATTTTTTTACAGTCTTCAAAATTCAAACTGAACTTAGCTGCATCTTCGCCCTTAAAATTTGTAATCACTATGTCACAATTTTTTATTAAAATTTCTAGTTCTGTTCTATCTTTTTGATTATTGAAATCTAAAAAAATATAGTTTTTATTATAATTAACCGAGCAGAAATAAGCAGACAAGTCACTTTTTTCTTCATTAGGAAGTTTCCATTTTCTAGTCACATCACCATTTGTTGTTTTATTCTCTACTTTAACAACTTCTGCCCCAAGTTCTGAAAAAAACATTCCAACTGCTGGACCAGCTAACACACTTGATAATTCTAATACTTTTAAGTTCTTAAACATATTTGTTTTAATTAATGACTGTAATATAATTTCCTTTTAGCATATTTATTAATAAATTTCATTCTTTTAATGGCAAGTCAGAAAAAATTTGGAACTTTTAGTGGTGTCTTGACCCCTTCTTTATTAACAATATTGGGGGTCATTATGTACATGAGACTTGGTAGTGTTGTGGGAAATTCTTCCAGTATTATACAGTTTATTAGTATAATATTTTTTGCTCATTTAATTTCTATAACAACAGGCTTAAGCGTTTCCTCCATTGCAACTGATAAAAAAATTGATAAAGGTGGTATTTATTACATGCTTACTAGAAGTCTTGGTCTTCCAATTGGAGGTGCTATTGGACTAACTATTTTCATTGCTACTGCATTTAGTATTTCTCTTTATTTAATTGGTTTCTCAGAGAGTCTAATTCCGGTTATAAACGAAGATTGGGCTGTAAATGGAATATCAACCAATAAACTTCGTTTGTTTGGTTCTATTGCATTATTTATTGTTCTTGTAATTGCTTACATAAGTACAAGTTTTGCCCTTAAGATTCAGTATGTTATATTGGGGTTAATTGTACTCTCATTGGGATCTGTTTTTTTAGGCTCTTCAGAAGGTTTAAAAATTGGATCAGATATAATTGAATCCCCAAGTTTCGCTACATTATTTGGAATTTTTTTTCCTGCAGTAACTGGATTTACAGCCGGTGTCGCTATGAGTGGAGACTTAAAAAATCCTAAGATTTCTATTCCATGGGGAACCATGTTGTCAATATCTATAGGTTTAATTATTTACATATTACTCTCTCTCTTTATACATTATAATATAGACGGAAAATTCCTTAGAACTAATAACAATGTATTAATTGAATTTGGTGCTATTCCACTTTTGGTTCTTGGAGGCGTTTGGGGCGCTACTTTATCTTCTGCATTGGGAGGCATTTTAGGAGGGCCACGAATACTTCAGGCTATGTCGTTAGATAATATTACCCCTAATATATTTGCCAAAGAATCCGGTCTAAATAAAGAACCTAGAAATGCCTTATTTCTCACTTTTATTATAGCTGAAATTGGAATTCTCATTGGAGAGCTGAATGTAATTGCAGAATTAGTTGCTATGTTTTATATGGCAGCTTATTTATTTATTAATTTATCTTGTTTTCTAGAACAATGGTCTAGTCCTGATTTTAGACCAAAGTTTAAAATTCCAATATGGATTTCACTTTTGGGAGCAATTTCCACCTTGCTTCTAATGATTCAATTAAATCTTGGAGCTACTCTTATAGCAGTTTTATTTATGATGATTTTTTGGTTTTGGCTATCAAAAAAAGACTTAGTCCTTGGGACAGGTGATGTTTGGTTAAGTGTTTGGAATACTGTAGTTAAAACTGGATTAAAAAATCTTCAGAAAAAGACAGTCCATAAAAGAAATTGGCAACCAAATATTTTACTTTTTAGTGGAGGTACTGCAAATAGGCCTCATTTAATAGACTTCGGAAAATCAATTATTGGAAGAGCAGGAATGGTATCTAATTTTGATTTGATTGAAACAAAATCTGCAAAAGTTCTATTTCCAAAGTCTCATCAAAACACCAAAGATGATATGATAACTGACGATTCTATTTTTCATAGGAAGTTATACTGTCAAAATATATTTAAGGGAATCGAATCTATAGCAACAACTTATGGATTTTCAGGTGTTGATCCAAATACCGTGTTAATGGGCTGGGCTAAGAATACTAAAGATCCAATTTGGTTTAGTGAAATGACCCAGAAGCTCAAAGACTTAGATTACAACATACTTTATTTAGATTACGATGAGAAAAGAGGATTTGGAGAATTTAGTTCCATTGATTTATGGTGGAATGGTTTTAATAAAGAAAATGAATTATCTCTTCAATTAGTTAAGTTTTTAAGATCTTCAAAAAAATGGAAAAAAGCTGTTCTTAAAATATACTTTGTCAATTCAAAAAACACTAATTCTGAAGAAATTGAAGCTAAAATAAGTTCTATAATTGATAGAAAACGAATGAATGCAGAATTTCAGGTAATTAATAATTATTTAGAACAGAAAGATATAAATGAATATATAAGAGTTAAAAGTCATCAAACTGATCTTATTTTAATAAAAATACCTGAACTTAAGGTGGGGACTGAGAAAAAATTTATTCAATCTTCAAATGAATTATTTGGTGAAATAGGTTCTGCATTATTTCTTGAAGCATCCAATAGTTTTCAAGAAGATTATAAAACTGAAATTAATACTAAGACTATTAAAAACCCCAAAAACATAGTTCTAAAAGAAAAAATAAGTGGATCCTTAATTAGAACTTATGACAATGATTTTGACCATCAAACCACCTTTTGGCACCAACAACTAAAGCAAATAAATCAAACTTTTATTAATGATCTCCAATCCTCTATTGTTAAATACGAAGAATACTATATTAATATTTACAACAAATCTAAATTATTAGACGAATTAAAAATACATTTGTACAACACCGAAAAAGTAAAAAATATTGCAGAAGATTTAGAGTATAATACGTTAAAAAATATTGAAAATTATTTTAGTTTAATCAACCGTTTTTTATCAAATATTCCTTCAAAAATTAACTTTAGGTATTCTTTAGAGTTTCTTGAAAATGAAAATTTCTTTCATAGTAATTACACCCAAAAGCTAAAAACTAGTTTTTTGAATGGTGGAAAAGATACTTTTGTGACTTTACCAATTATTAAATTAATTGATTTCCATCTTAAAAATAATTTCGTACTTCATTTTAATCAATTACTAAGAATTTTTGGAAGTATCCATATTAGATATATTAATTCTTATAAGGATTTTATAAGACAAGAAAAGAAGAAGGAAGTTCTTTCTGTTTTAAATGCGGTTAACAAAGAGATTTTCTCGGAACTAAATGAGGAACTTAATTTATTAGTAACCAAGCTTATAAATGCTGTCATAAAAGATGTTGGTGAGAATAATGTCAAGTTATTAGTAGAAAATAGAGAAGATAATTTTAATCCTAAAACTTACAGAAAAAAATGGAACCAATTGGAGGAATTTCCTTTTGGATTGTCTAAGAATGTATTTGTATTCCATAATTTAAAAGCTTTGTATTGCTGCTCTACCATAATTGAAAACTTGGCAATCAAGCAAATAAATGAGCTCTCCATTATTCTCAATAAAAACACCTTTTTACAAATTGAAGAATTACTTAAACTTTCCACAAAGAAATCATTACTAAAAAAACAAATTAATATTAATAATTGGATTGATAAATTAGAGAGAAGCTTTGGGAGTATTGTAAGATCTTTAGAACCTAATAACTGGATGATTATTAACGAGGATATTTTTGAGAAAATACCCTCTGAAATTAATTTATATTCTCCACAAGACTTAGATAATTTTCTAACCAAACAAAATAATTTAATTGAAAAGCAATTTAATTTAAAAAGTAGCCTGCAATTTTTATACAGTGAAAAAATTATATTTTCTATTAGCAGTGCCTCAAATGATTTTAAAGAATGGTTATCAGAAGAATTTGAAGAATTAATTAGTTCTTTTAAACTTGTTGTATTTACTATGGATAATCAAAAAAGTCCAGAACTCTTGAAAGATGCTAAGAAAAAATTGATTTTAAAAATTGAAGAATTTGATAAGAACTCCAAATTAAAAAATGAGAGACTGAATTCCTACTTTGAGGATTTGAAGGTAAGTACTAGAAAATTCTCTGATTACCATTTCTTGTTATCTAACGAATCTAAAAAGTATGTGGAATCAAGTTCTTCCTCTTCCAAATCAGCATTGGTTAGTATTCAAAATTTTATTTCTGAAAAATTTTTGTCATTTGTTGACTTGGTTTCCGTTGAGGAACCTCCAAAAGAACTTCGCTCACAGTCAGATAAAATTAAAATAATTAGAAATTTTGTTCAAGACTGTAATCCTACCAAAACTCAACTTGATGATCTCCCAAAATTATATCTTCAGTTATTTAATAATAGTTCAAAACCCAATAACTTTTTTTCTGGATTTATAGAAGATAAAATTTACAATATCAAAAAGTCTCTTGCCTCAAAATCTATAAAAAGTCAAAATGTTATTGTGGTTTCTGGGGAATCTAAATCCGGAAAAACATATATTCTTAATAACCTTATTGAATCCTTGAATGAGAAGAATTGTTTTGCGGTTGATCCTCCAAATAATATTTCAGATGGCTCAGTAGATAAGCAATTACCAAAACTGTTGCATAAGGTAAATGATACTTCCTCAAAATTAATTGATTTAGAGGAATTAGATAATGGCTCTATTGTTTTCCTAAATGATTTTGATTTATGGTGGAGAAAAAACACCAATGGATACAATGCGATTAATGATTGGTTAGAAATTTTTAAACGCTACGAAAATAAATTAGTATTTATTATTGAAATAAATAAAAACTTCCTCTATCATTTGAAAATTAATTCTGAGATTGACAACTATGTTTCAAAATATATTTCTACACTTGATTTTTCAAAGAAACAATTGGAAAGTATTGTAAGATATAAAAACAGTCTTGCGGGAATTGATATTTACAGTAAAGGCAATAAAATCAACTTTTCAAAGTCTTTAAGATCCGCGTTAAATTTTAATAAAATTAATGCTATTACTATTGGAAATATAGGTTGGTTTAATAATTTTTGGATAGCTTCAATAGTTAAAAATGAAACCAATATTTTTGAATTTTCTAATGACTTTAAAACTACTTTTCCTGATGTTTTAAATAATACAGAAATTATGGTTTTACTTCAAATTTTTCTGCACAAAAAAATAGATTTAAAATATCTTAAAGAATATTTCTCTGCTTGGGATGAGGCATTGATAGCAAAATATATATCTTTTTTTAAAGCCGAGAATATCCTCTCTTCAGAAGGCAGCTATGTAGAGATTAGTCAATACGTTCTTCCTTATTTGCATTTGTATTTTAGTAATAAAAATTTAATTGCCAATTGACAGTATTGCCTTATATATTTAATTTTATTTTTCAGCTATTAATTCTATTAGCATTAATTATTTTATTAAGAAGATTTTTGACATTTTCATTAAAAAGTAAGCCATCTTACAAAAAGTATATATTTTTTTACGATGTCCTTGTTTACCTAATTTGGATTTTATTTATATTCATCAAGGTTGCAGATGTTGTTAATGAAAATATTATAATTGCAGGTAGTGTTGTTTTAATATTAGTTGCTCTACTATGGGAGTATCTAAAGAATTTGTTTCTTGGGATAATTTTTGCTTTTCAGTATGGGTATATTTTAGGTAATAATCTTTTAGTAAATGGCAAAGAGGGGAAATTAGTTTCTTATTCTTCCTCTTATTTTGAAATTTTAACCATTAAAGGTGAGAGGCTAAAAATAAAATATAAAGAAGTTTTTAAGGGTAGTTTTGAATTGTTTAAAGGTAATTTAAAAAGAGTGTATAGTAGAATACCGATTAATGAAAAATCAAATACAAAAGAGATTCAGCTTAAAATAATGAATCATCCACTTTTTATTTTAAATAATAATTTTGATTTTTTTCAAGAATCTGATCACGATGGTCAACGCTGGTTTTGTTTTTATTTCCATGTTATGGACTATAAAGATGCTGTAACTATAAATGAATATATTGACAATCTTTAGTCTAATAATTCTTTACCCTATATTAGTATTTTATTATGGGAAATACATTTGGAAATTTATTTAAACTAACATCTTTTGGAGAATCACATGGCTCTATGATTGGTGGAATTATAGAAGGTTGTCCAGCAGGATTGGAAATAGATAAAGATATAATCCAAAAAGATTTAGATAGAAGAAAACCTGGACAAAGCAAAGTAACTAGTTCTAGAAAAGAAGACGATAAAGTGCAATTGCTTTCCGGAATTTTCGAAGGTAAATCTACAGGAACTCCAATTGGGTTTTTAATTCCAAATATCAATTCAAAATCTAAAGACTACAGCAATATTAAAGATGTATTTAGACCATCTCATGCAGATTATACATATGAAGAAAAATATGGTTTAAGAGACTATCGTGGTGGAGGAAGATCATCTGCTAGAGAAACTGCTTGTAGAGTTGTTGCCGGTTCGATAGCCAAACAATTATTAAATAATTATGGTATTAAAATTTCAGCATATGTTTCAAGTATTGGAAATATTTTCGCCGATGAAAAGAAGGTAGATTTAAATAAAGATTACTATTCAAATATTGTTAGGTGTCCAGATTCTAATGCTTCAAACAAAATGATAAATTTAATAACTGATTTAAAATCAAAAGGAAACACAGTTGGTGGACAAATTAAGTGTGTTATAAGTGGAGTTGAGGCTGGATTAGGGGAACCTGTTTTTGATAAATTGCATGCAGATTTAGGAAAAGCAATGCTTTCGATAAATGCAGTCAAGGGTTTTGAATATGGTTCAGGATTTAATGGTTCAAAAATGACGGGTGCTGAGCATAATGATGAATTTATTGTTGAAAATGGTAATGTTTCTACTAAAACAAATAATTCAGGAGGAATTCAAGGTGGTATCTCCAATGGTGAAGAAATATATTTTAAAGTTGCTTTTAAGCCAGTTGCAACAATTATGAGCAAACAAAACAGCATAGACAAAGAGAAAAATAATGTGGAGTTGAGCGTTACAGGAAGACACGATCCATGTGTTGTTCCAAGAGCTGTTCCTATTGTGGAATCTATGGCTGCTATAGTATTGGCAGATCATCTACTAAGAAATAGAACAAGTAAGCTATAAAATTTATGAAAAAGAAAATACCGCTATACATTCAAATTATAATTGGACTTGTTTTAGGACTAGCATATAGTATTTTGGCTACTGTTCAGGGTTGGATAGATTTCACTCAAGATTGGATATCTCCATTTGGTCAAATATTTATAAATGCTTTAAAATTATTAGCAGTCCCTCTAGTTTTGGTATCCCTAATTGTTGGAATTGCCTCAATGAATAATATAAGAACTCTTGGTAAAATGGGAGGAAAATCAATATTCATTTATATTTCTACTACAGTTATAGCAATTATAGTTGGTTTGTTTTTGGTAAATACAATTCAGCCTGGAAAATTCATCAATGATGAAACTAGAGTAAAATTAGTTGAGAAATATTCTAATAAATCTCAAGAAAAGTTAGAGGTGGCAACTGCTACTAAGAAAAATGGTCCTTTACAGCCATTAGTAGATTTAGTTCCAAGTAATTTTGTGGTAAGTGCTTCCGATAATAGAAATATGCTTCAGGTAATCTTTTTTGCTATTTTATTTGGAATTGCTATGGTCATGATTCCCGAAAGCAAATCCAATCCTGCCAGAATATTTTTTGAAAGTGTAAATGAAATCATTCTTAAAATTGTGGATATTATTATGTGGTATTCTCCAATTGGTGTTTTTGCACTATTGGCTGGGGTTTTGGTACAGGTCTCAGAAGGTGACCTGAATTTTGCTTTTCAAATCTTGTCTGGTTTAGGAATATATAGCCTCACTGTAATCATAGGATTGGCAATAATGGTATTTGTAATTTATCCTTTTTTGATTAGACGATTTGCCAAAGTTAAATTCATTCGATTTATAAAAGCCATTTCACCAGCACAACTTCTAGCTTTCTCTACAAGTTCTAGTGCGGCAACTTTACCATTAACTATGGAAAGAGTAGAAGAAGAATTAAAAGTTTCAAAAAAAGTATCAAGTTTTGTATTGCCTTTAGGAGCTACAATAAATATGGACGGGACTAGTTTGTATCAAGCCGTAGCAGCAGTTTTTATAGCACAATCGTTTAATATTGATTTATCCATTACCGATCAGCTTTCTATTCTAGTTACAGCTACTCTTGCTTCTATAGGCTCTGCTGCAGTTCCAGGTGCTGGATTGGTGATGTTGACCATTGTTCTTGGTTTATTTCCCCAAATTCCAGTGGAAGGAATTGGTCTTGTTTTTGCTGTTGATAGAATTCTAGACATGTGTAGAACCACTGTAAACGTTACTGGGGATGCCACTGTAGCTGCTATTGTTGCTTTTTCAGAAAATGAAATTAAAATTGTTGATTAATAGAATTAACATATACTTAATTATTTCGTTTTTATTTTTTCATGGAAATTTTTTAGCCCAAGATTCACAATGCGATGAAGAAATTCCATCTAGTGTAGAAAAACTATTCTCAAAAGCTAAGAATTATAAAAAGTATGATTACCAAACCAGAGTAAAATTTCTTCTAGAAACTTTAAGTTTAGAAGAAGAATGTATCCCATGTATTTGGGAATTAGCTAAATCTTCATTTAGGAGAAAATATTCTGTTGGAGGCAGTATGGATTTCCCAAAAAAATATTTTCTTGAATTGGAGCGTCTTTGTCCAACTTACCATGCAGATATTTATTATTTTCTTGGGTTAATATATTACCAAGATAAAAACGATTGTGAAGCAGTTAAATATTTTCAGAAATTTTTAGAATTCCCAACAGACGATAAAAAAAGAATTTCTTCTGTTTATTCCAATCAAAAATTATATATCAATTCTTCTTTAGAAATGTCTAATTTTTACTGCGACTTTTATTCAAATCCAGTTCCATTTAGTCCAAAAGTTCTTAAAAACATATCTTCATCTGAAAAAAATGAAATTCTCCCAGTTATTTCTCCAGACAACGAGCAAATATATTATACCATTGAATACGACGATTACATAAAAGGAGATTATGCTGTACATCATGAGCAATTGTTTGCTTATGGAGAGAGGGAGAGTTTTAGAGACGATTTCAAAAAAGGTGAACCTTTAGAAAAACCTTTTAACCAAGGACCAAAATATGGAGGTGCGTCTATATCTCTAAATAATAAAGAAATGTATATATGTGCTTGTATTAACAATGGTGGATACTTTAACTGCGATATATATTTATCTAAAAAAGAAAAAATAACATTAACTCTTAAAAAAGAAGGTATAGAATACGATACTTCTTTTTACAGGTGGTCAGCATTAGAGAATTTAGGCCCTAATATTAATAGTCCTCAGACATGGGAAGCACAGCCATCTTTATCAG
>JAYNHP010000013.1:0-9931 GCA_038108155.1 Flavobacteriales bacterium
CTGTAATTTCATAATTTACGGCTATACACTTTTAAACAAGAAACGAAAAAGTGGAGCCGGAGGGTTTCGAACCCTCGTCCAAACAAGGAACAACTAAGATTTCTACATGTTTATTTTGTGATTGGTTTTCGAAGTAAATCTGAGCACAAACACCCCAACCTACCCTTAGTCTCTTAAATTTTTGTTGATGCACCAAGACTTTACACCACTTAGTTCAGACCAACGGTACCCAATTACTATAACCGCTGAACAGGTAGTTATAGCTGGGTAGCTTGTCTTACAAATCTAATTTGCAAGATTAAGATTAATCACTCGGTGATTAAGCTGCAAGCCTGTAGTTGTTATTGTCGTTTATAGACTTGGAAATTCTGATTTACGAGAGTACTCCCAACACTCGACATGCTTACTTAACTATTTCTCCTGCTGTCAAATCCAAAGTCGGCCCCATATAATTAAGTTCTGTAAAATTAAGCAAATTATCCTCGGTTACAAATGTTATATTTGCCCAAAATTAATTATTTGTGAAAATAGGCTTAATCAAAGAAGGAAAGAATCCACCAGATAAACGTGTACCATTATCTCCAAAGCAGTGTAAGTGGATAAAGGAAAAATATCCTGATGTTGAGTTGGTAGTACAAAAAAGCCAAATTCGAAAATACAAAGACCAAGAGTATTTAAACGAAGGAATAACCCTAGTAGATAAGGTAGAGGATTGTGATGTTCTTTTAGGTGTAAAAGAAGTACCAATAGATCAATTAATTCCCAACAAAAAATACTTTTTCTTTTCTCATACCTTCAAAAAACAACCTTACAACCGAAAATTACTACAGGAAATTATTAATAAAAAAATTCAGTTAATAGATTGGGAAACTATTACTAATGCTAAAGGGCAACGATTAATTGCATTTGGCCGTTTTGCGGGGATTGTAGGCTGTTATAACGGATTGTTGGGGTATGGCTTAAAATCTAAAAGATACAGTCTTAAAAGAGCCCATATATGCGAAGACCGTCAAGAAATGGAAGAAGAACTATCCAAATTAAATCTTCCTAAGGATTTTAAATTGGTAATAACTGGTGGAGGAAGAGTGGGGAAAGGTGCTTTAGAAGTAATTGCAAAAACAGATATCAAGAAAGTATCTCCCAAAGATTTTCTTGCCAAAGAATTCAACTTTCCTGTTTATACTCAACTAGATGTAGAAGATTATATTTCTAGAGAGGGTAATAAAAGTTTTGACAAATCTAAGTTTTTTAACGATCCCGTTGGACACACCTCCACATTTATGAAATATGCTAAAGTTGCAGATCTTTACATTGCTTGTCACTACTGGGACAATAGGTCTCCTTTTATTTTTACAAGAAAAGATATGCTGGACCCAAATTGGAAAATAAGTGTAGTTGCAGATGTAAGTTGTGATATTGACGGTCCTGTTGCCTGTACTTTAAGACCATCTACCATTGCCAATCCATTTTACGGATACGATCCACAATCTCAAAAAGAAGTAGATTTTCAGTATGAAAATTCGATTGGAGTAATGGCAGTAGACAATTTGCCTTGTGAGTTACCTAAAGATGCTTCTTTTGAGTTTGGGAAAATGTTTATTGACCATGTATTAGAACCACTTACTGGTAACGATCCTGAAAATATAATTTACAGAGCATCAGAAACATTAGATGGAAAGCTAACTCCTCAATTCGAATATTTAAAAAATTATCTAGACGGGAAAGATTAAACCTTTTTCAGTTCTGCTATGGTCTTAGCAGGATCTTCAGACTTAAATACAAAACTTCCTGCAACCAAAACATCTGCACCACAGTCTATCAGTTTTCTAGCATTAGCAGAATTAACACCACCATCAATTTCTATTTTAGTATCAAGTCCAGCCTTCACAATCATAGATTTCAACTTTTCAACTTTGCGATAAGTACCTTCAATAAAAGCCTGACCACCAAAACCCGGGTTCACCGACATCATACAAACCAAATCTGTTTCTTCCAAAGTTGGTTCTAGCAATTCTACAGCAGTGTGTGGGTTAACCGCAACACCAGCTTTCATGTCTTCTTGCTTAATAGCTTGGAGAGTTCTATGCAAGTGCTTAGATGCTTCTATATGTACGGTTAAAATGTTGGAACCCACGTTTTTAAATTCTTTTATATAACGCTCTGGTTCAACTATCATTAAATGAACGTCTAATGGTTTTAAAGTATGTTTGTTAATGTATTTTATTATAGGAATTCCAAAGGATATATTAGGAACAAAAACACCATCCATAACGTCTAAGTGGTACCAATCGGCATCACTTTTATTTATCATTTCACACTCACTTTGTAGGTTGGCAAAGTCTGAAGCTAATAAGGAAGGGGCAATTAGATGGCTCATGAATTAATATATAAATTAGCCACAAATAAACAAAAACAAAGTTGGATTTGGATGATTATCCTAAGTAAGATTTCAACAATTTACTTCTTGAAGTATGCTTTAATCTTCTAATAGATTTTTCTTTTATCTGACGAACTCTTTCTCTAGTTAAGTCAAACTTTTCTCCTATCTCTTCCAGTGTCATAGGATGTTTTCCGCTAAGTCCAAAGTACAAACGAATAACATCTGCTTCTCTTGGGGTTAAAGTAGATAAAGAACGTTCTATTTCTCTTCTAAGAGACTCATTCATTAATTGCTTATCTGGCTTAGGAGAAGAGTCAGAAGACATTACCTCATACATGTTATTACTATCCTCAGAATCCTTTAAAGGAGCATCCATGGACATATGTCTACCATTATTTTTTATAGACTGCTTTACTTCCTCAATAGTAATATCTAAAGATTCGGCAATTTCTTCGGGTGTTGGTGGTCTACCATATTTTTGCTCCAAATCAGAAAAGGCACGGTTAATTTTATTAATAGAGCCAATCTTATTTAAGGGTAATCTTACTATCCTAGATTGTTCTGCCAAAGCTTGTAGAATGGATTGTCTAATCCACCATACTGCATAGGATATAAATTTAAAACCTCTAGTTTCATCAAACCTTTGAGCAGCTTTAATTAGGCCTAAATTACCTTCGTTAATTAAATCTGGCAGAGTTAATCCTTGATTTTGGTATTGCTTAGAAACCGAAACAACAAAACGCAAGTTAGCCTTCACCAATCTTTCTAAAGCAGGATGATCTCCTTCTTTAATTCTTTTTGCCAGCTCTACTTCTTCTTCAGCAGTTATTAAATCTACACGACCTATTTCCTGAAGATACTTATCTAAAGAGGCTGTTTCCCTATTGGTAACTTGTTTGGTTATTTTTAATTGTCTCATTTATATACTTACGGTTTCTTAACTTGTTTAATTTAGGCTATAACGTAATGTTAACTACGAAAGTTACATAATATCAAAAATAAACATAAAGTCCACATAACATGGACTTTACGAAATTTTAATCATTGGAAGGTTTTACTGGCTTTTCTAACAAAGCTTTCCTGGAAATTTTTAATTTTCCACTTCTTGGATCTTTCCCAATAACCTTAACTTCTAGTATTTGACCAGATTTTAAATATTCTTCTGCCTTCTCAACTCTCTCATGAGCAATTTCAGAGATATGAAGCAAAGCATCTATTCCTGGAAGAATTTCTAAAAATGCACCAAATGCTACAATATTTTTCACTTTTCCTTCGTAAGTCTCTCCAACTTCTGCAGTTGGTGGATAAGCAATTAGATTTATTCTTCTTAATGCTTCTTCCATACCCTCTTTCTCCTCAGCAAAAACTTCAACATTGGCCATTCCATCAACAGCATCACCTATTCCAATAGATGTATTGGTCTCTGCTTGAATAGTTTGAATGGTTTCTCCACCCTTACCAATAATTCCTCCAATTGCATCTTCAGGAACAGAAATATTTTCTATTCTTGGAACATGCGCTTTGAAATCCTCTCTTGGGTCTGATAACGTTTTCATCATTTCCCCAAGAATATGCATTCTACCATCTTTAGCCTGACTCAAAGCCTCTTCAAGTACCTTGTAATCCAATCCATCGACCTTAATATCCATTTGACAAGCAGTAATACCTTTTTCAGTTCCTGTTACTTTAAAGTCCATGTCACCTAAGTGATCTTCATCTCCTAAAATATCAGATAAAACAGCATATTTTCCAGCTTTGTCTTGAATAAGTCCCATTGCGATTCCAGAAACAGGTCTTTTCATTTTAATACCACCATCCATTAGTGCAAGAGTACCTGCACAAACAGTAGCCATAGAAGAAGAACCATTAGATTCTAAAATTTCTGAGACCAATCTTATGGTATATGGATTCTCTGGCTTACCAGGAATCATTGGCTTTAATGCTCTCAAAGCTAAATTACCATGACCAATTTCTCTTCTACTTACACTAAATTTCATTCTAGCTTCACCAGTAGAGAACGGTGGAAAATTGTAATGCAATAAGAAATCTAAATCGTCATTGGCCAAAGCACCATCTTTTCTTTGAACGTCTAATGTACTTCCCAAGGTTAAAGTAGTAAGCGACTGTGTTTCTCCTCTTGTAAACAAAGCAGAACCGTGTACAAATCCTGGCAGATAACCAACTTCAGAAGAAATAGGTCTAATTTCATTAGTCTTTCTTCCGTCAAGTCTTATTTTCTCATCCAACACTACTCTTCTTACTGCTTCTTTTTGTGCAGCTTTAAAATAAGGACCAACCAAGAATCCAAGCTCTTCGATATCTTCTTCAGACATTGAATCTTTAAAAGCTTCTTTTATTTCAGCAAAAAGTTCTGCTCTTTTGTGCTTATCTGCCAACCCTTGCTTTGCTACATCGTAACACTTCTGGTAAGAAAAATCATAAATTCTTTTCCTCAATTCATCATTATGAGTTTCATGAGAGTATTCTCTCTTCGGATTTGCCTTAGCTACCTTAGAAGCAATATCTAATTGTAACTGGCACTGCTCTTTTATTACAACGTGTGCAGCCTTTATAGCCTCTAGCATCTCAGCCTCAGAAACTTCATTCATCTCCCCTTCAACCATTACTATGCTGTCTAGTGTTCCAGCAATCATCATATCCATATCAGCTTTTTTCATCTCTTCAAAAGTTGGATTGATAGAAAACTCTCCGTCAATTCTAGCAACTCTAACCTCAGAAACTGGACCGTTAAATGGAATATCCGAAACTGCCAAACAAGCAGAAGCAGCTAAACAAGCCAATGCATCTGGCATATTTTCTTTATCTGAAGACATCAACTGCATCATTACCTGGGTTTCAGCATGATAGTCATCTGGGAAAAGTGGTCTTAAAGCTCTATCCACCAACCTCATAGTTAATATTTCTTCATCAGATGGTCTAGCTTCTCGTTTTAGAAACCCACCAGGAAATTTACCTGTTGATGCAAATTTCTCTCTGTAGTCTACTGTAAGCGGCATAAAATCTACACCATCTCTTACATCTACATTAGCAACAGCTGTTGCTAATATCATCGTGTCTCCCATTCTTACCACTACAGATCCATCAGCTTGTTTGGCCAACTTTCCTGTTTCTATGGAAATCTCTTTTCCATTTGGAAGACTTATTTTTTCATTTATTATATTCATTTTTCTATTTTAATTTTATAAAAAAGGACCATTACGCTAGCGCAATAGTCCCCTCCAATACGTTTGTTCAAAGCCTATTACCTTCTAATCTTTAATTTTTTGATAATGGCTCTATACCTTTCGATATCTTTATTTTTTAAGTAATCTAGTTGATTTCTTCTTTTACCAACTAATCTAATTAATGATCTCTGAGTGTTAAAGTCTTTTTTATTTGACTTAAGGTGATCAGTTAAATGTTTAATTCTATGAGAAAACAAAGCAATTTGTCCTTCTGCAGATCCGGTGTCAGACTCCCCCTTACCGAACTTCTTAAAAATATCTTTTTTCTTTTTTGAATCAATATACATGTCAACACTATTTAAGTTATTGTAATGTTAAATCGGCTGCAAATATAATTTATTATCTTAATAACTTCCTCTAAATAAGCATTTATTTAAAGACAAAGCCTACTCTTATTACTCCCAACCCTGAAAAAAGCATTTCAGACTGTGAGGTTTTTGGAATATTTTCAGTTACATCAGCAGAAGTTACAGAAGCATCATTTAATACTTGATATGTTCCATTTTTATAAGTAGTTTTTGATGTCAAAAAACCAAATTCGGTTCCAATATAAATATTGGATTTTACATAATATTCTCCACCAAAAAAAACTCTTAATCCCAAATTTTGAACTGGGCGTTTATAATTATAATTTAAAGAAGAAACAAATGAAATAGAGTCTGTTCTAGAACCATACTCATCGCTTTTCCCTATTCCCAACACTCCTTCAATTCCAGAATAAACCAAAGTTTTTTTCAACCTTTTCTGCTTTTCATAACCAAAGGAAAATTGGTACATAGAATTTATTTTTTCCACTGAACCTACCCCATCGCCACCTATTTCTAGAATCTCTTTATAATCTACTACTCTATTAATATCTGCGCTAATTCTTAAAGCAGATGAATTATTCAGATTTAATCTAAATTTGAGATTTGGAGCGTAAACATCGGTATTTAACGAAGGATAAATTTGCCCCTCAACTGATATTGTTTTTTTAGCCTTTATCAAAGTGTCCTGAGTGAAAAAAGAGTTATTACCATAGTTTAAGAAAAGTGTAACCAACACCATTAAAAGAATTCTATTAGCATTCATCATTAGTTTAATTAAAATTATTTATTATACTGATTTCTAGTTATTTATATTTTTTAACATTGGAACAAATTTAAACTCGCCATATATAGTTTCTTTGTAATCCGAATTACTTAAACGTTGAATTAGCGTCATTTGTTGCACATCTCCTTGACCAACTGGAATTACCAATCTGCCACCTACTTTAAGTTGGTTTTTCAATTCCTCAGGAACATAAGGAGCCCCACATGTCACAATAACACTGTCAAAAGGAGCAAATACTTTTTTGCCTAAAAATCCATCGCCAAAAAATAATTGAGCTCTATAGTTATTTTGATTTAAAAACAACTTTGCACTTTGAAAAAGAGATTTATGTCTTTCTATAGAAAACACCTTAGCTCCTAGCTCACATAAAACTGCTGTTTGGTAACCAGAGCCCGTTCCAATTTCTAAAATTTTATCTCCTCGTTTAACATCGAGCAGTTCAGATTGAAATGCTACTGTATAAGGTTGGCTTATGGTTTGGTTTTCCCCGATTGGAAAGGCTATATCTTGATAAGCAAATTTATCTCGAAACACCAAATCAAATAAGAGGTGTCTTGGGGTTGAGCTTATTGCATTTAAAACCTTTTGGTCTTTAATCCCCTTCTCTTTAAGATGAGCAACTAATTTTGCACACAACCCTTTATACTTAGATTCCTTCATTCAATTACAAAAGAAAGTTCTTAATTGATTGTAAAAATACTAGTTGCTAAATTTTTGCCAACAATAAATGTTAATAATTAACGTTTTAAATAAACATTCCTAATTTATGAATTCATTTTTTATAATTTTACATTATGTTTAAAATTGGAGTTGTAGGTGCTGGTCACCTAGGAAAAATTCATTTAAAAATTCTCAAAAACGCTTCATTTGTTAATTTAATTGGATTCTATGACAGTGATCCATTAGTTAGAAAAAACATTAAATTAGAACTGGGTATTAAAGCTTTTGAAACCTATCAAGAATTAATAGAAAATTCAGATATTATAGACATAGTTACCCCTACTTTATCTCACTACACTTGTGCTAAAGATGCTTTAAAGCAAGACAAACATGTCTTTATTGAAAAACCCGTAACCCACACCTTAGAAGAAGTTAGAAAGCTAATTAAAATTGCCCAAATAACTGGAAAAAAAGTACAAGTTGGGCATGTAGAGAGATTTAACCCTGCTTTTACAGAAGCAAGAAAATTAATTCACCAACCAAGATTTATTGAAGTGCACCGTTTGGCCCAATTTAATTCTAGAGGTACAGATGTTTCTGTAATTCACGATTTAATGATTCACGATTTAGACATTGTCCTCCATGTGGTAAAATCGCCAGTTAAATCTATAAATGCAAGTGGAGTTAGCGTTTTAAGTAGTACACCTGATATTGCCAATGCTAGAATAGAGTTTATTAACGGATGTGTTGCCAACATTACTTCAAGTAGAATGTCGCTAAACAATATTAGAAAATCGAGATTTTTTCAAAAAAACGCCTATGTATCAGTAGATTTTTTAAATAGATCACACGAATATATTAGACTAGATTCCAACAAAATTCCAAAGGAAAATTCGCCTTTTCAAAATACAAAAACTATTCCTGAAGAAAGTGTGATGATTCAAACACAAAATAATAGTGGAATTAACCCTATTGAAGAAGAATTAAAATCATTTATCAATTCCATAGCGACCAATATAAACCCTACAGTAGATTTAGAATCTGCTAAAATGGCTTTGAAGCTTACCATAGATATTATGGAGCAAATTACCATGGCACAGAATTGATTAACAATTTTATAATAATTAATCTTATTTTCGCGTTTTATTTTTATGAGACGCTTTTTCATTATTTTACTTGTATTTAATTTTAGTTGTCAAATAATTGACCGCCCAGAAAAAGCACCATCTTTTATCCAAATAGAAGATTTTCAATTTTCAATCTCAAACAACAACCAAGGAACCAGCAGCGAAAAAATAACCGATGCATGGATTTATGTAAATGGAAATTTGGAAGGAGCTTACGAGTTACCCGCTATAATTCCTCTGCATTACGAAGGAATTCAAGATTTGTCAATTTATCCCGGAATTAAAAGAAATGGAATTTCTGCAGATAGAAAAAAATATCCTTTCTACACTCAATTTGATACAACTATTAATTTAATTCCCGATAGTATACTATCGTTACAACCATCAACAGAATATGATGAACAGCTCTATTTTTGGATAGAAGACTTTGAAGATCCCCAACATAAATTTGAAACCCATACCACCTCACAAGTAGATATTAATATTATTGAATCTCCTTTAAACGAGCTTTTTGAGGGGGATGCTGGAATAATTACTATGGATAGTGCATATTATTATTGTGAGTTCAGAACCAATGAGTTAGATTTTAATTCTTTTCCGAAAAATTTAAATATTCCTGCTTACATAGAGATGAATTATGCAAATAACTATCCTTTCACTATTGGAATATTACACAAAGATGCAAGTGTTCCTAGCTATCAAAAATTTCCTTTAATCACTCTTGTACCAACTTATGAGGATGAAGTCACTTGGAACAAAACCTACCTTTATATCCCTGATGCTACTAATTTCTTTACCAGTGCAACAGAATTTGATTTGTTTATTTCTGCAACTAATGAGAATTCTGTAAATGACATTAAGATTCTATTAGATAATTTTAAAGTAATATTCCGTCAATGAGAAAGAAATACTTTTGGATATTTTATTTCTTTTCGGACTTTCTATCCTCTGCTTTTAGTTGGCTGTTATTCAATTATTACAGAAAAACTTACATTGAAAATTATCCATTTGAAATAAACCACAAATTAGTTGTTAGCACCATATTAATATCCATATTTTGGATTTTGGTTTATTCTGCATTTGGAAACTATAAAAATGTCTACAAAAAATACCGTATTAAAGAAATCACCCAAACATTATCCCAATGTTTTATAGGAATTATATTCATTTTCTTTACTTTTTTATTAGACGATAAAATAAACTCCTATCAAGACTATTATAGTTTAATCTCTGCATTAATTGTTTTACATATTACCCTAACATTTACTCCAAGAATCTTACTTACCTCCAAAACTGTGAGAAGTATCCACCAAAAAAAAATTGGCTTTAATACCATTTTAATTGGAAGTGAAAAAAAATCAAAAGATATTTTCAATGAAATCAACAATTTAAAAAAAGGAACAGGACATTTTTTTATAGGGTACGTG
>JAYNHP010000013.1:9941-47600 GCA_038108155.1 Flavobacteriales bacterium
GCAAATAGTAAAGATTTAATGGGGGAAACTGGGCTTAATAAATTAGGAGATTATCATCAAATCAATAAAATCATTGAAGATTTTGAAATTGAAGAGGTAATAATAGCTACAGAATCTGACGATTTAACAAAGACTAATGATATCATAAATGATTTAGCAAACCTAAAAGTAGAGATAAAAGTCATTGCAGATATGTACAGTATTCTAACTGGTTCTGTAAAAATGAATTCTATTTTTGGAGCTCTTCTAATTTCAGTTAATCCTGAAATAATGCCATCTTGGCAAAAAACTATCAAAAGAATCTTAGATCTTATAATTTCTATCATTGCAATTCTTATGTTAATTCCTGTTTTTATTGTTTTAGCTATTCTAATAAAGTTTGGTTCTAAAGGGGGAATAATTTTTAAACAAGAGCGAATTGGATTAGAAAACAAACCTTTTGAAATATTTAAGTTTAGGTCTATGTTTTTAGAATCAGAGAAAAATGGACCTCAGTTGTCAAGTCAAAATGATCCTAGAATTACACCTATTGGAAGATTCATGAGAAAAACTAGACTAGACGAAACTCCTCAATTTTTTAATGTTATTAAAGGTGATATGTCATTGGTAGGTCCAAGACCTGAAAGACAGTACTATATTGATGAAATAATCAAAAAAGCTCCTCATTACAAACATATAAGCAATGTCAAACCAGGAATCACAAGCTGGGGACAAGTTAAATACGGTTATGCAGAAAATGTAGATGAAATGATTGCTAGATTAAAGTTTGACTTACTATATGTAGAAAATATGTCCTTAGTTTTAGACATGAAAATTCTATTCTATACAATAATAATAATGTTAAAAGGATCGGGTAAATAATCCAATATTAAGTAAATTAGTAAAAATTAAAAGATGAAAAATATTTCTGTAATAGGTGCAGGAACAATGGGGAATGGAATAGCTCATGTTTTTGCTCAAAATGGGTACCAAGTTAATTTAATAGATGTATCGCAAGAGGCACTAGAAAAAGCAGTTAAAACAATTTCTAGGAATCTAGATAGAATGGTTGCCAAAGAGAAAATAACTGAGTTGCAGAAAGAAAATACTTTGAATAATTTAACTACTATTTCAGAAATTAAAAGCGGTGTCAAAAATGCCGAATTAGTTATTGAAGCAGCTACAGAAAACTTAGATATAAAACTTTCTATTTTTAAAGAAATTGATTTACACAGTCCTAAAGAATGTATTTTATCGACCAACACCTCCTCTATCTCTATTACTAAAATTGCTGCAAATACTTCCAGACCAGACAAAGTGATCGGAATGCACTTTATGAATCCTGTTCCAATAATGAAGCTTATTGAAGTAATTAAAGGCTATTCTACCTCAAATCAAACATTGGAAACTATTATAATGCTTTCTCAAAAAATTGGCAAATCACCAGTAGAAGTAAACGATTTTCCAGGATTTGTAGCAAATAAAATTTTAATACCAATGATCAACGAAGCAATTATTACTTTGCATGAAGGTGTGGCTGGAGTGGAGGAAATAGATACTGTTATGAAACTTGGTATGGCACACCCAATGGGACCATTACAATTAGCAGATTTTATTGGACTAGATGTTTGTCTTGCAATTCTAAAAGTACTTCAGCAAGGTTTTGGGACTGATAAATATGCTCCATGTCCGTTATTAGTAAACATGGTTACAGCTGGCAAATTAGGTGTAAAATCTGGAGAGGGATTTTATTCCTGGAAGCACAACACAAAAGAACTCTTCGTTTCAGAATATTTTAAATAACTAATTTTTTATCCAGTCAATATTTCTTTTTAAACTAGCTGAATAATAAGTAACATAATTTCTTGCAAACGACTTTATATTCATTATCGTTTCTACAGATGGCTCTGTTACTTTTTTGTTGTAAAGGGGTTTTGTAGTTTTCATACCATAGGCTTTTCTAAATTTATAGAATACTAACGATACAAAAAAACAAATATTGTGTGTTCTATGAGTTGGTTAAAATTAATTTTTTGTCCTGAATTAATTTTCTAAGATTGATAAGAGCATACCTCATTCTACCTAAAGAAGTATTAATACTAACACCAGTATTATCTGCAATATCTTTAAAGCTCATTTGAAGAAAATAACGCATTTTCACAACTTCCATTTGTTCTTCTGGTAATTCATCTACCAATAATCTTACATCTTCCATTATTTGTTTAGAAACAATAATATCTTCGACAGAATCGTCTTTTAAGTCTAATAAATCTAAAATGTTAAAATCATCTTTAAGACTTGGAGAACGTCCTGCGATAGGCATTTTTGAATCTTTTCTAAAATGGTCAATCACTTGGTTATGAGCAATCCTTAATATCCAAGAAAGTAGTTTTCCTTCATGATTGTAGTGGTCTTTCTTTAAGCTAGTAATTACTTTAATAAAAACTTCTTGAAAAATATCATTGGTTAAATCTTGATCCTTAACCATCTTAAGGATATAAGAAAATACCCTTTGTTTGTATTTCAAAAGAATTGCATCAAAACTTTTGTTATCACCTGAACGAAACTTATTTACTAGGATTTCATCACTTTCATTTGCGTACATAATTCTACGTTTAATTGTTAAAAAATAAATTATTAAAGTAGAATGGTTATATAAGCAGTGATTTTTAAGATTAAAGTTCAAATATAGGAAACAAATTTATTAACTGAAAACAATTCTATTATTTTTGCAAACTGTTTCACGCATAGATGGGAGTTAAAACTTACAAAAATATTGAGATAATTGGTGCTAGAGTACATAACTTAAAGAACATTAGTGTCTCTATTCCTAGAAATAAATTAACTGTTTTAACTGGTGTTTCTGGATCGGGAAAGTCTTCATTAGCATTTGACACTCTTTATGCTGAAGGACACAGAAGATACATTGAAAGTCTTAGCTCGTATGCAAGATTGTTTTTAGGAAGAATTGAAAAACCAGATATTGACGATATTAAAGGAATTTCACCTGCAATTGCAATCGAACAAAAAGTAAATTCATCCAATACAAGAAGTACTGTTGGAACCACTACTGAAATTTATGATTATTTAAAACTTTTATTTGCTAGGATAGGAAAAACATATTCTCCTGTTAGCAACCAGATAGTAACAAAAGACAATCCTGAAGATGTTTTAAATTATGTTCTTGGACTCCCTAAAGATTCTAAACTTATGATTTCATGTCCGTTGAATATTCCAAAAGGAAGAACATCAGACGAGCAAATTAAAATCTATATCCAACAAGGCTATTCTAAATTATGGAAAAATGGGAAAGTAATTGCTTTAGAAACTGGACATAAACCTGAGAATTTAGAAATAATAGTCGATAGAATAACCAATGACAATAGCCCTGAAAATCAATCTAGAATATTAGAATCTCTTGAACTTGGATTTCATGAAGGAAAGGGAAAATGTAATATAATTTCATTTAATGACAAAAAACCAACAATTAAGAAATTTAATAATCTTTTTATAAAGGATGAGATTCTTTTTGAAGAACCTAGCTTAGACTTTTTCTCTTTTAATAGTCCTTTTGGGGCATGTAAGAAATGTGAAGGGTTTGGAAAAGTTACCGGAATAGATTCTGAACTGGTAATTCCCAATCCTAATTTAAGTGTTTATGAAGATGCTATAGTTTGTTGGAAAGGTGAAAAAATGAGTGTTTGGAAGGCTGAGCTTATTAACAATGCCCATTATTTTGATTTTCCTGTTCATGAACCAATTAGAAATTTATCAAACGAAAATCTTGATTTACTATGGAATGGAAATAGTTACTTTCAAGGTATTCATGCGTTTTTTAATTTTTTGGAGAAAAATGCATACAAAATACAGTATAGAGTAATGCTCTCAAGATATAGAGGGAAAACCAAATGTAATTCATGTAAAGGAAGCAGGTTGAGAGAAGATGCAGATTATGTAAAAATAAATAACAAGTCTATAAGTGAGATAAATAGAATGTCCATTAGTGATGCAACACTATTTTTTAAATCTCTAAAATTAAATTCTGAAGAAAAAAAAATTGCCAAAAGAATTATAGATGAAATAAACTCTAGACTTAGCTATTTAAAAGATGTTGGTCTTGGCTATTTAACTATGGAAAGAGCTTCCAATTCTCTTTCAGGTGGAGAATCTCAAAGAATAAATCTAGCAACATCAATTGGAAGTTCTTTGGTTGGCTCTATGTATATTTTAGATGAACCATCTATTGGATTACATCCAAGAGATAGTCTTAGATTAATTGAAGTTTTAAAAAAATTAAGAGACGTTGGAAATTCTGTAATTGTTGTTGAACACGATGAAGAAATGATGAAATCTGCAGATATGATTATTGATATTGGCCCCTATGCAGGAAGACACGGTGGAGAAGTAGTTTTCAAGGGAAATCATAGCGAATTAGTAAAAGCTAGTAAAAGTTTAACAGCAAAATATCTTACTGGACAATACAAAATAGAAGTTCCAAAAGTAAGAAGAAAAGCTAAAGATTTTATAGTTATTGAACAGGCGTACCTTCACAATCTACAGAACATAACGGTTAAAATACCATTAAATCAAATTTGTGTTGTAACTGGTGTAAGTGGAAGTGGAAAATCTACTTTAGTTGGTGAAATACTTTATACTTTTTTGGAAAGATTTTTCTTGACAGGATTAGTCAAAGCAAGCCACTGTAACGATATTAAAATGAATTTTGATCTGGTAAGTGGAGTGGAATATATAAATCAAAATCCTATTGGCAAAAGCTCAAGGTCAAACCCTATAACCTATACCAAAGGTTATGACGATATTAGACAACTTTTCGCAAGTCAAAAACATGCCAAAGCAAAAGGTTTTAAAGCTGGATATTTTAGTTTTAATGTCGATGGTGGAAGATGCGAGAAGTGTCAAGGCGAAGGACAATTAACAATATCCATGCAATTCATGGCAGATGTTCATCTAAAATGTGATGAATGTGATGGGAAAAGATTTAAAGAAGAAGTTTTAGAAGTTAAATTTAAAGGAAAAAATATTTCTCAAGTATTAGAAATGACTGTTGAAGAAAGTCTTGATTTTTTCAATGAAGACAATACACTATGTAAAAAGATTAAATCCAAAATATTTGCTCTTTCTGAAGTTGGACTTGAATATGTACAACTTGGACAAGCTTCCAATACTCTTAGTGGTGGCGAAGCACAAAGGATAAAATTAGCTTCCTTCCTAAGCCAAAACAAATCAAAACAGAAAAAGCTTTTTATTTTTGATGAACCAACTACAGGATTACATTTTCACGACGTAAAAAAACTAATAAAAGCACTTCAAGATTTAGTAGAGATGGGACACCATGTAGTAATTATTGAACACCATATGGATATTATTAAAACTGCAGATTGGATAGTAGATTTGGGACCTGAGGGGGGAGATAAAGGAGGAACTTTAGTTTTTGAAGGCAGTCCAGAAAGTTTTGTTAAAAGTAAAGTGTTTTCCCCTACCAAAGATCATCTTAAAGAATACATTTAAATTACATCACTATTCTGATTTATGAACTGGTTTTTATAAAGTTCAAAATATTTGCCCTTTTTTTTCAAAAGCTCTCCATGTTTGCCCTGTTCTACAATTTGCCCTTGATCCATTACAAAAATACAATCGGCATTTTGAATAGTAGATAATCTATGGGCAATTATGATTGAGGTTCTAGACTTAGTAATTTCTTCTGTTGCATTCTGAATAAATTCTTCGGATAATGAATCTATAGAAGATGTCGCCTCATCTAGAATAAGTAGTTGAGGTTGATAAACATAAGCTCTTATAAATGCAATAATCTGTCTTTGTCCAGATGACAACAACCCTCCTCTTTCTTTAACCTCAAAATCATACCCATTTGGTAATTGCATTATAAACTCATGAACTCCAACTTTTTTAGCTGACTCTATTACTTGCTCTCTAGAAATATTTCTATTTCCTATAGTAATGTTTTCTAAAATTGACGTATTGTAAAGAAAAACATCTTGTAAGACAACTGCAATTTTAGATCTTAGAACATCTAAATCTAAATTTCGAATATTATAATCATCCAATAAAATAGTCCCTTTTTGAAACTCATAATATCTAGAGATTAAATTAATTAAGGAGGTTTTACCAGCTCCAGTTGGACCAACAATAGCAACTGTCTCTCCTGCATTAACCTCAAAAGTTAATCCCTTAAATACAGATGCTTTGTCATCGTAAGAAAAATGAACATTATTAAATTTTATATTTCCATTGAAACTTTCAGGCTTTAAATCGTCATTTTGAAAAATATATTCTTTAGTATCTAAAAGCTCAAAAACTCTAGCCGAACCTACCATTCCCATTTGTAGAGTATTAAACCTATCTGCTAACATTCTAATTGGTCTAAAAAGCATATTTACATAAAGTACAAATGACATCATCTCTGTTGTAACAGTACCATAATCTACACCTCCATAGGAAATAGACCAAATACAAAAAATGACTAATAAAGCAACAGAAGTTGCACTTAATATTTCCACTACTGGAAAAAATATTGAATAGGCCATAATTCCTTTTATATGTGCTTTTTTATGAGCAGAATTTATCTTACTAAATTTTAGAGCCTCCACACCTTCCCTACTAAATATTTGAACAATATTCATCCCTGTAATATGTTCCTGAACAAAAGAATTTAGACCAGATATTTGCTTTCTTACTTGCTGAAAAGAAGTTTTAATTGCGTTCTTAAAAATCCTGGTGCTTATCAAAAGAATAGGGATTGGGATTAGCACTATTAAAGTTAGTTTCCAATTGATATAAATCATAAAACAAAGTACACCAGTCAATTTGAGTAAATCACCAGCTATAACTAAAATTCCTTGCGAAAATATTTCAGCAATTGTTTCCATATCGCTAACCGATCTAGTAACCAACATTCCTATCGGTTTTTGATCAAAATATCTAAGTCTAAGTTTTGTAATATGCCTAAATAACTGATCTCTTAAATCCTTAACTACTCTTTGGCCAAGATCACTAGACAGATAAGAAACTGCGATTAACATTAAAGATTCTACAATTAAAATTCCTACCACTAGTAATGCACCGTAAAACAAAGATTCTTCATCCGATAATCTCACATATTCACCGACTAGCTTTCCTATAATATAGGGTCTCAATGGGGAAAGAAAAGCAAGAGAAAAAGTTAAAAATAGACCATAAATTAATAAATGAATATGAGGTTTTGAAACTCTCATAATTCTTCTAAATAATTTAGAATCCCAATTTTTTTTTGGATTGTTACGCATTGTTATTGTAGTCAACTTTCGTTAAAAATAATCCTTTGGCTTTTACAGAAGGACCAGCAGAAGATCTACTTTTAGAAGCAATAATATCAGAAAATTCTTGTACAGTTATTTTTTTTCTTCCGACAAGTAACATTGTTCCTACAATCGCGCGAACCATATTTCTTAAAAATCTATTGGCTTTTATTGTGAAAATAATCTGATGGTTTTTTTTTATCCAAAATGCTTCATAAACATGGCAGTTAAAATTATTTACTTCGGTATGTACTTTACTAAAAGATGTGAAATCGTTAACCCCTATTAATTTATTGCACGACTCATTCATTAAATCAATATCTATATTATAACTTATATGATTAAACATAGTATTCAAAAAAGGTTCTTTTTTTTGAGATATTCTATATTCATAAGTTCTGCTTGTAGCACTAAATCTTGCATGAAAATCTAAATTTTTAATTTCGTATGCTTTAATTAATATTTCAGGGGGAAGCATCAAATTTAATCTGTTTAAAATTGAATCAAAATCTTGGTCTTTAGAAATATCAACATGAAAAAAATATTGTTCTGCATGAACACCAGTATCAGTTCTACCACATCCGACAATATTGATTTTAGATTTAAGTAAAACTGATAAATTTTTCTCTATCGATTCTTGAACTGTTGAAGCATTCTCTTGCTTTTGCCAACCGTGGTAATTGGCTCCATTGTAAGCTATTTCAAATAAAATTCTTTCCAATTTATTTTTTGAGATAGTTTTGAATATGGGTTAATGCAAAATCAAATGTCTCTTCTATATTCATTTCAGTACTGTCAATAATTATTGAATTTATAGGTTTTATTAACGGACTAACTTTTCTATTTTGGTCATTTTCATCTCTATAATTAATATTTTTAGTAACCTCTTGAATAGAAATATTTTTACCTTTTTGTTTGTACTCTAACCATCTTCTGTAAGCTCTTTTTTCTGCAGATGCTGTAACCCAAAATTTAATATCAGCATTAGGGAAAACAACAGAACCAATATCTCTACCGTCCATTATAAGATTACTTATGTCTGAATATGATTGTTGTATTGAAACCATTTTCTTCCTAACTAAGGCATTTTTACTTATCTCGCTAACCAAATTAGAAATTTCTAAACTCCTTATTTTATCCTCAACAATTTCTCCGTTTAATCTCACCCAACTTTCTCCATTTTCGTTTGGTTCTGAAAAGTCAATATCTACTGATTCTAATGTATCTCTAAAATCTGAGCTTAGTTTTCCGTTTTTTAGAATTTGGTTAGATTCTAAAAAAAATAAAGAAATTGCTCTATACATCGCACCAGTGTCAATGTATAGAAAATGTAGTTCTTTGGCAAGTAGCTTAGCTAGAGTACTTTTTCCACAACCAGAATGACCATCTAATGTAATTATGGTTTTTTTCATAGGATAAAAAAAAAGCTGCCCACACAGACAGCTTTAAAGTTAAATAATTTCTAAAATTATATCTCTTCGACTTCAATCATCTCGAAGGGTAAATCGATTATAGCTTCGTAATCTTCACCTGCTTCTAACATATCTTCGTCATCTTCTTCATAATGCCATTTAACTGTTATTTCACTTCCTGAAATTGATTCAAGTTTTTTAAAGACATCCAAAATACATTTAGAAGAACTTGTATTAAAATATTCTAACTGAACACTTAAAACAGTTGTACTATTTGGAGATTCAGAATAAGACTCTAACCATTCTATTAAGGGTTTGTAAAACTCAATTGAGTTTTCAGGAATTGATCTGCCTTTGAGCAATAATTCACCGTTAGAACTGAACTCTACTACAGGTGTTTTTGCAGAACCTTCGTGTTTTAAATCTTCCATATTTATTTTTTTAAAATTTTAACTATTAACGTAAAAAAAGAATAATCTTTATCAATCTCCTTAAAGCTGTAACCTAATTTATTTCTAGATTTTTTAGCAATATCAATTAATCCTAATCCACCACCACCTTTCTCACTTAATTTACCATTACCTAAAATCTCTTTATAATATGCTTTAAGTTGGTCTCTGTCAAGAGAATTTATGTGGGTTATTTTTGAAGTAATTTCATCTACATTTTTAGGATAAATAAAGTTTCCTGTAACAATGTTATAATGGTCTTCATGTCTACTAATACTAAATATAGCAGATTTTTTATCTCCGCTAGTGTTTTCATAGATGGGATTATCATTATCAAAATCATCTATATGATGGTATAAGTTCTGCAGACACTCAACCAAAACATTAAAAACCTTCTTTTTAGTAGCTGGAGAGTCATTTAAATCTTCCATTTTAGACTCCATAATTTGAAATACTGAGGACAACAAATCAGACGTAACTGTGCCCTTAAATGCTAATAGAACATTATCTCGTTCCATCAAGTTATATAAATCAAATGTTGTAGTAGCCATATCTTTAATTCAAATATAATAAATTGTTGAATGTATAGAGCAAAAAAAGCTTTTGAAAATAAATTATATGTTAGATTTACATTTGCAATTAGAAAGTATCATGACTAACAAAGACGATTGGTTTATTAATTGGTTTAATTCCAAGTACTACCACATACTTTATAAATCAAGAAATAAAAATGAGGCAAGTGATTTTATTAAAACAATTATTTCTACTTTATCTTTAAAATCCAATAATACAGTTTTAGATCTTGGTTGTGGAAATGGAAGACATGCAATAAGTTTAAGCAATCATTTTAAATTAGTTCATGGAATAGACATTTCTTCTAAAAATATTTCAATTGCTAACGATCATAAGAAAGAAAATCTAAAATTTTTCATTTCCGACATGAGAAATTTTGACACAAATACTAAATACGACTACATATTTAATCTTTTTACAAGCTTTGGCTATTTTAAAAAAAATGAAGACAATATAAAAGTCTTAAATTCTTGTCACCGTCACCTTAACAAAGATGGATTACTTTTTATTGATTTTTTAAATTCCGAACAAATAAAAAGAACCATAAACGGATTAAAAGAAACTAAATACATTAGCGGCATTAGGTTCAACATCTACAAAGATATAATTGACGATTATGTAGTTAAAAAGATTGACATCAAAGATGGAGAAGAAAACTATAATTTTCAGGAAAAAGTACAGCTCTTCAAAATTGAAGATTTTAAAAAAATGTTTGAAATTTCAGGATTTGAAATTATCTCTATTTATGGGGATTATCAAATGAATCCATATAATCTTAATAGCAGTAGATTAATATTATCTGCAAAAAAAATAAGTTAATGATTGAGATTTTATTTTTTAGTGTTTTAATAGTTGGGGTTTTAACAGAAATTCTTTACAAAAAAATTGAAAAATTTAAGCCAGTAATAATTTCTTTTAGTGTGGCTTTAGTACTGACACTTTTATGTACTCATATTTTACCAGAACTATTTTCATATCACAATCACGAACTTGGCTATTACTTGTTAGCGGGGTTTATAATTCAAATACTTCTTGAACTTCTTTCCAAAGGAATTGAACATGGGCATGTACATCTTCATGGTGAAATTTCTAATAAAGAATTAATAGTTATTTTCATTGGATTATCGATTCATTCGTTCATTGAAGGATTGCCAATTAATACTTTTGAATCGTCGGTTCATCAGCATACAATTACCAATATCGATAGCTCCTTTTCCGCCATATACCTGTCTACAATTCTTATCCACAAATTACCAATAGCTGCAGTATTGATTATTTTTTTAAATAGCATTAATTCAAGTTATTTAAAAAAGTCTGTTTTTCTTTTATTGTTTGCAGCTTCCAGCCCTATAGGTGGAATTGTTGGAGAGTTCATAGTAAATATTGATTTTTTTAAAGGGTTTTCCTTGAACTTACTAGCTATTTCTTGTGGAATGCTTCTGCATATCACTACTTTATTAATATTTGAAGACCATCATAACTCAAAGGGGAAAATTAAAAATATTCTCACTATTTCAGCTGGAATAATTACGGGAATTTTAATTTTTAGTATTTAAAAAAAATTAACTCATAAAAAATTAAAGTAGCTTTAAAAATACAATTGATAAATCTTTTTTTCTTTGGCTTAATAATTAATTTGTTTGCCCAAAATGATGAAGACTACATACAATTTAGTGGAGTTGTTATCGCTGAAGATAGTTTACAGCCCGTACCTTATTGTAGTATAATAGACAAACAAACAAAACGCGGTACTATTTCAGATTATTTTGGATATTTTTCTTTTGTAGCAAAAAAGGGAGATACAATAATATTTAGTAGCATAGGCTATAAAAAATCTAGCTTTTCTATCCCTGATACACTTACTACAAATAAATACTCGTTAATTCATATAATGTATCAAGATACTATAATGCTAAACACAGTCGTTATATATCCTTGGCCTTCTAAGGAACAATTTGCAAAAGCATTTGTTGAAACCGAGATACCCAATGACGATTATAAAAGAGCAATGAATAATCTAAATAGAGAAAAACTTAATGAAAGAATGCAGTTTACGCCAATGGATGGAGCACTTAATTTTAAATGGCAACAACAGCAAATTCAAAACAAGCTATACTATGCCGGTCAATATGCCCCAATAAGTTTATTGAACCCCATAGCATGGGCACAGTTTATTCAAGCATGGAAAAGAGGAGACTTTAAAAATAAATAATGAAATTTTCTACAAAATATAGTTTATTGTTTTTTGGTCTATTATTTTCAATAATAATTGTTGGACAAGAAAAAATTATTCTAAATGGAAATATCAGAGACATTAACGGAAACCCAATAAGCAATGCAAACATTATAGCAATTTCTAACGAATTAGTAGAAACTACTGGCACAGTATCGGATAAAAATGGTTTGTTCAATCTTTCTTTGAGTAATTTTAGAACAACTATTGTAATAACCCATGTAAATTTCAAAAAAATTACTAAAACCATAAATCCTGAAAGAAATTCAACTCTCAATATTAAAATGAGAAATAAAGTTTTAAAAACTTTAAATGTTGAATATAAAGATCCTGGTAGTTCTCCAACAGAGATACTTCCTACCATCAATGCATCTAATATTGCATTACCGAGTGGCAATATAGAAGGTTTACTTTCATCCGTTGGTTTTGGAGTAAGACAGAACAATGAACTCTCAAGTGGTTTTAGTGTAAGAGGTGGAAACTTTGATGAAAATCTAATTTATGTAAATGGCATAGAAGTATATAGACCTTTTTTAGCTAGATCAGGACAACAAGAAGGACTCAGTTTTATAAATCCATCTATGGTAGAAAATATAACTTTTTCCGCAGGTGGTTTTGATGCGAAATATGGGGATAAGCTTTCAAGCGTATTAGATATTTCATACAAAGAACCAATAGCTTTTGAAGCTAATTTATCTACAAGTCTTCTAGGCACCCAAATTCAATTTGGAGACAGACCAAGTTCTCTTGTTAATTATAATATAGGATTTAGGTATAGAACCAACGCATATCTACTAGGTGCTTTAGATACCAAAGGGGAATACCAACCAAGATTTATGGATGTACAGGGACTGGTTAATTTTAATATCAATGAGAAATTAAAGCTTTCTGTTTTTGGAACAACTGCAAATAATCTTTTTTCAGTGAAGCCAGAAAATAGACAAACAAATTTTGGAAATATTAATGAAGCTTTGAGATTTACTGTCTATTACGAAGGTCAAGAGAATACTCAATATAAAACCTTTATGGGAGCAGTATCTCTTAAGCATCAAAAATCAGAGAATTTATCTTTAAACTACTTTATTTCAACATTTAATACCGATGAGACAGAATACTTTGATTTATTAGGAGAATATAGACTTGATGAACTAGAACGAGATTTGGGAAGTGATCAATATGGAGATATTGCGTACAATAGAGGTGTTGGAGCATTTCTAAACCACGCTAGGAATCAACTTAGAGCCAATGTTATCAACTTCTATCACAAAGGAGATTTTAACCAAGGGAATCGAAAAACATCCTGGGGAATAAAAGTTCAAGGTGAACAAGTTAGAAACACCATAAAAGAATGGAACTATCTTGATTCTGCAAGGTTCAATACGCCAAGAGTAGCAGATAGTATTGGATACCAAGACCCTTCTAATATACCTTACCAAGAACTTCATTTAAGTAAATTTATTAAAGCAGATAATGAAATTGAATCTTCAAGAATTACAGGATTTGTACAACATAGATTTAAATTCAATAGAGAAAAAAATATTCATTTAATTTATATGGAAGATAGTAATAGTGGTATAGATACTATATTTTCAACTCAAGATTATTTTACAGCTACTCTTGGTCTAAGAGCAAATTACTGGTCTTATAACAACCAGACCGTACTTTCTCCAAGAATAAATTTCAAATGGCGACCTGCTTTATATAAATTTGAAAATCAAAAAATATCTAGACGTAATATAACTTTTAGATTGGCAACAGGCTATTATTATCAACCTCCTTTTTATAGAGCTGCAAGAAATTTAAATGGTGAACTTAATCCTATGATAAGAGCACAAAAATCTATTCATTTAGTTGCGGGTGGAGATATGGTTTTCAATATGTGGGATAGAAAATTTAAAATCGGATCAGAATTTTATTATAAATTTCTGGAAGACATAATACCATATGAAATTGAAAACGTAAGGGTAAATTATTATGGTGAGAATTTAGCTTCAGGATATGCAAGAGGAATAGATTTAAAAATAAATGGAGAGTTTGTAGAAGGTATTCAGTCCTATGCTTCTTTAAGTTGGCTTCAAACCAAAGAAGATATAAAAAATGACTTTTACTACGAGTATTTTAATAAAGATGGCGAGAAAGTTATTCCTGGATATACCATAGATCAAAATATTGTCGATAGTACGCGTTATGAACCTGGACTTATTCCAAGACCTACAGACCAACGACTTTCATTTTCTATGTTTTTTCAAGACCAAATGCCAAACGACTGGGATACAGAAAAAGTTAAATGGAGTACGATGAAAGTAAATATTAATGTTTTGGTTGGCTCCAGACTGCCTTACGGTCCCCCAGGAAATCAAAGATTTTCAGATACCTTAAGATCAAGTTTTTATAAAAGAGTAGATATTGGATTTTCAAAAGATTTAATTAACAATGAAACTGATAAGTCAAAGTTTAATGAGAAATCAATTTTGAATGGTATTGAGTCAATGTGGATTGCATTTGAAGTGTTTAATTTATTAGATATTTCCAATACTACTAACTATACTTGGATAAGAGATGTTAGTGGAAGACAATATTCTATTCCCAGTTTCTTAACATCTAGAAGATTAAATCTTAAATTAGTGGCAAGATTTTAGTAAATGGGGAAATTAAATTCGTTGATATTAAATAGTGACCAGGTTAAAAAAAAGTTAGAAAGAATTGCTTTTCAAATTATTGAAGAGTACCATAACGAAAAAGAGTTATTTATTGTTGGAATTTCTAACAATGGTTTTTTATTGGCTAAAAAATTAAAAGTCTTAATTGAGAAAAGCAACTTAATATCAGATATTGAACTTATCGAACTTAAAATAAATAAAAAACAACCATTGAATAGTAAGGTTGTATTAAATCCGGAAACTTCTTTCAATAATAAAAAGATTATTCTCATTGACGATGTACTAAACTCAGGAAAAACTTTAATGCATGCAGCTGCATTCTTACTAAGTCAAGACATTAAGAAAATGAACACAGTTGTTTTAGTAGATAGAAGACATCGTAACTTTCCTATAAAAGCAGATTGGGTTGGGTTAACACTTTCTACCACTGTTCAGGAACATATCAATGTTGAAATTTCAAAAGATGAAATTAGTGTTTTTCTTGAATAAAATCCCTTATTCATTTCTTATTCAAAGAGCCTAAATTCTGAGACCAAAAAACTTTAAAGCCACCAATTATAGAGAAATGTTGCTATAAATAAGTGACTCGTCCGTCTTCAACATGATAAACAGCACCAACTATTTTAATCTTGCCTTCAGTTTCTAAATCAGCTAGTATGGAACTTTTCTCTCTTATTTCTTTTATAGATTGATGTACATTTGCTTTAGTAACCTCTTCTACTTCAACTTCTCCATCTCTTTCTTGAACGTTAGCAATAGCGGGTTTAACTTTACTTAATAAGGCGGTGATATTACCTAACTCTACTCCCTTACAGGCAGAAGTTACAGCACCACATTTTGTATGTCCTAAAACTAAAATAGCCTTTGAACCAGCAACTCCGCAAGCATATTCTATAGATCCTAAAATATCTTCATTGATGATATTTCCTGCTACTCTTGCACTAAAAATATCTCCAACACCTTGGTCAAAAACTAATTCTACTGGAACTCTTGAGTCTATACAACTTAGAACTACAGCGTATGGAAATTGTCCATCGCTTGTGTTTTGAACTTGGATATGTAAATCTCTATCCTGTACATTTTTATCTAAAAATCTCTGATTACCTTCTTTAAGCATTTCAACTGCTTTATCAGGTGATATACTATCCTGTATTTCTTTTGTTAATGCTGACATAAATTAAATTTTAGTTAAAATAATTCAAAAAACTTTATGATTATTTAAATTTTTGTTAAAAAATCAATGGTGTCTACACCATCGGCATAATCCCAAAGCTTTGGTTTTTGGGCGGTTCCAAATGAAATTCCTCCTTCTCCTACCCTACATTGAATTTCATTTGACAAATTATTTAATTCTTTATCTAAGGTTTCCATACTTGAATAATATTCAAAGTTTACAACACTTATTGGTGAAAATAATGATTTGTCTTCTTTCAAAATTAAAAATCCATTATCAAAAAACAACTTTTTTCCCAATAAAAAAATAGATCTATTATAGTCGTAGTTGTTCATGTATTTATTGTGATTTATTAAATCTTTGTAATTAAATACACTATTATAAATCCTATCTAAATTAAATTTTTCTGGTAAATATAATTTGGTAACTGATCTACAACCTAGACCATAATACTGCAACATGTCATGGGAAAGACTTTTTAATTCTTCATCTGTAATTTCTGAACTAATAACAGCAATTGATGTTCTATTTCTTCTAAAAATATGCGGAAATTTACCAAAATAATATTCAAAATATCTATTACTATTGTTACTTCCAGTAGCAATTACTGAGTCATAATTACCTGGCTTTTCATCGCAAATTTTAATTCTATCTTGAAGTTCAGAATCAAATAAATAAAGAATATTTAAAATTGCCGGTATAAGAATATTGTCATTTTTAGAAAGCTTTACCTGAGTATTTAAGTTAAGTAAAATACAGCATACAATATCATGAAATCCTACCAATGGCAAATTTCCAGCACATATTATTAATACACTTTTATTAATAAACGTTGGAATTTCATATTTACTCAACCATTTGTCTATATGGTCTTCGCTTAAGTTTTTAGCCCAAGACTCTAAGGATAAGCGAATCATTTTTATAGAAAACCAAGCATTGTTTAACTGTGCTTTTTCTACAGATAATTGAAAATTGTCAAACTCTATTTGATCTACTCCAGACTGAAAGCCTGGCCAAGAATCAGAATCTAAAAAACTCCTAAGAAATTTACCAAATTGTATGAGGGAAGCTTTTTTATAAACGTTTTTAGGTTTTGTCATTAACATGTTATATTTGTACAAAATTAACAACCATTACCAAATGGCAATTAAAATAACAGACGAATGTATTAATTGTGGTGCTTGTGAACCAGAATGTCCAAACACTGCTATATATGAAGGTGGTGCAGAATGGAAGTTTTCTGAGGGGACATCTCTTAAAGGTAATTACAAAGGAAAAAATTCTGGAATCGAAGTAGATGCAGATAAAGAAAATGAACCTGTTGATATGGATGTTTATTTTATTGTCACGGATAAATGTACTGAATGTGTTGGGTTTCACGAAGAACCCCAATGCGCCGCCGTTTGCCCGGTAGATTGTTGTGTTCCAGATGAAGATTTCGTGGAAGAAAGGGCCTCTTTATTAGAAAAAAAGGATAGCCTTCATATTTCCTAGTACCTACTTTTTATTAAATTTATTTTATGTTAAAATGGAAATTTAGTTTTTGTTTTTTATTAGTTTTTGGTGCTTTTACCTCTCAAACTCTTCAAGATTACGAACTAAAACTAATTAATAAACTTGAGGATGTTCATTTTGAGAAAAACCACGACAAAGCATTGCAATTAAACAAAGAGTTTAAAAATGTTCTGGAAGAGGCTATATCTAATAATGAAATATTAAATTATCCATTTGACAGTCTTTCAAAATTTATGAGTACAAAAATATCTCCTGATGGTAATTTCAGAATTTTTAATTGGAACATTGAATTATCTAACCAGAGACAACATTACGAATGTTGGATATTAATGAAAAATCTTACCCTCATAAAATTAACTGATTTTAAAAATGAAATCCCTGAAATTGAGTACGCTTCCTTAGACGCAAATTCTTGGTATGGAGCATTATACTACTCTATAATTCCCAAGGAGAGAAAAAACAAAACAGTTTACACACTTTTAGGATGGGACGGAAATAATATGTTTTCCAACAAAAAGATTATTGAATCCATGACAATAAGTAAAAAAAATAAAATCCAATTTGGAGTCCCCATTTTTAAATATCCAAGTGGTAAAACCAAAAAAAGAGTAATCTTTCAGTATAGTAAACAATCTTATATGTCTTTAAAACATAGACAAGCAAGAAAACAAGATTACCTAGTTTTTGACCACTTAATGCCTCCATCTCCACATTTAAAAGAATTTGCAGATTGGTATGTGACTGATCTTAGTTTTGATGCATTTCAGTGGAATGAAAATCAATGGGATTTCAAAAGAGATTTTGACGCTAAATCTCTTAAAGTTTTCAAAAGACCTTTTAATGACCCCAATAAATAACTTAAGGATTGATTTGTTAATAACGGTTTAAAAAAAGTTAATAAATTAAGATTAAACACTACAATTCACTAGATTTTATTTTACAATTTTACCAATTAAAAAATTGTTATGTCAAAAGTCCATAATTTTAGTGCAGGACCTTGTATTCTTCCCAATGAAGTATTTGAGAAATCTGCTGAAAGTATTTTAAATTTTAACGAATCTGGTCTTTCGCTAATTGAAATCTCTCACAGAAGTGCTGATTTTGTCGCTGTAATGGAAGAAGCTAGACAACTTGTAAGAGAAGTTTTAAATATTCCAGATAGTTATGAAGTCTTATTTTTACAGGGTGGAGCAAGTTTAGGATTTCTAACAGCAGCATATAACCTAATGGGCACACACAAAACTGGCGGATATTTAGTTACAGGAGCATGGGCCAAAAAAGCAGCAAAAGAAGCTTCTTTTATGGGCAACTCTATTACTATTGCTTCCTCTGAGGACAAAAACTTCAATTACATACCAAAAGATTATTCTCTTAAAAATAATATTGATTATTTCCATGTGACTTCCAACAACACCATTTTCGGGACTCAAATTAAAAACTTTTACACTGGTGAAATCCCTCTTGCTTGTGATATGTCTTCTGACATATTTTCAAGAAAAATAAATATTGAAGATTTTGATTTGATTTATGCAGGAGCTCAAAAAAATATGGGACCTGCAGGAACTACTCTCTACATATGTAAAAAAGAAATATTAGGTAAAAGTAGTGTCCCAATTCCAACTATGTTAGATTTAAAAACACATAGTGATAAAGACTCCATGTTCAACACACCACCAGTTT
This sequence comes from Flavobacteriales bacterium, assembly GCA_038108155.1. GTDB lineage: Bacteria > Bacteroidota > Bacteroidia > Flavobacteriales_D > Parvicellaceae > MED-G20. The sequence goes on from JAYNHP010000013.1 coordinate 28,933, forward strand.
TTCCTATTTATGCATCGATGCTTAATCTTAGATGGTTAAAGAAAATTGGTGGATTATCTTATATCGAAGAACAAAATGAAAAGAAATCAGATCTTATCTACCACCAAATAGATAATAGTTCTTTATTTCTTGGTACAGCTAATAAAGAAGATAGAAGCTCGATGAATGTCACTTTCACACTTACCAATCAAGAATTAAATGAAACATTTAACAAAATGTTAGTGGAAGCCAACATCAATGGTCTTAAAGGCCACAGGTCTGTAGGTGGCTTTAGAGCATCTATGTACAATGCAATGCCTTTCGAAAGTGTAAATATTTTGGTAGATATAATGAAAGAATTAGAAAATAAAAAAGGGTAGTTATGAAGATTTTAGCAAACGATGGTATTTCAAAATCTGGAATTGACCAATTAGAAAATGCAGGTTTTAATGTTGAAACAAATCACGTAAATCAATCCGATTTAGTGAATTACATAAATGAAAATAAAATTGAAGTAATCTTAGTTAGAAGTGCAACAGAAATTAGGAATGACATTATTGACAATTGTCCCTCAATTAAAATAATTGGAAGAGGTGGTGTTGGTATGGACAATATAAATGTTGAATATGCAAAAGAGAAAGGTTTACTAGTAATAAATACACCGGCAGCTTCTTCTCAGTCAGTTGCAGAATTAGTGATGGCTCACCTATTTAGTATTTCAAGATCTGTATTTGAGTCTAATAGAAACATGCCAGAAAATGGAGAAAATGATTTTAAAGTTTTAAAAAAGAAATATTCTAAAGGGATTGAGTTAAGAGGCAAGACATTAGGAATTATTGGCTTTGGAAGAATTGGCCAGAATACAGCTAAGTATGCTTTAGGTGCGGGAATGAACATTTTGGCTTATGATCCATTTATGGAAAAAGCATCCATTGAAATGGATATTGCTAAGCAAAAAATTGAAGTTACAATAGATACTACATCCATGGAAGAGCTATTAAGCAAATCAGATTTTATTTCTCTACATGTACCTATGCCAAAAGACGGAAATGCAATTATCGGAATTAAGGAATTTGAAAAAATGAAAGATGGAGTAAGAATAGTTAATGCAGCCAGAGGTGGTGTAATTGACGAACAAGCGTTAATTAATGCATTACAATCCAATAAAGTTAGTTTCGCAGCTCTGGATGTTTTTGTTGGAGAACCAAAACCTTCCAAAGAACTTTTAAATAATGAAAAAATTTCGTTAACTCCGCACATAGGTGCAGCTACTTTAGAAGCTCAAAACAGAATAGGAGAAGAATTGGCACAAAAAATTATTACCTTTTACAAAAAATAATTTGGCCAAAATCAATCCTTTTAAAGCTGTTAGACCTGTTAGAAACAAAGCCCATCTAATTTGCTCAAGACCATTTTACACCTATGAAAAAACACAACTTAAGTCAAAATTAGAAAGTAATCCATATTCATTTTTACATGTAATAAATCCAGAATTTAACCAAAGTAATAGATCCAAACCCAATAGCACTGAAAGGTTTAAACTTGTCAAAAATAAGTATGAAGAATTCAAAAAAAATAAGTTTTTAATTAAAGAAGAAAAATCTATTTTTTATTTATATAGGCAAACTACCAACTATGGTGTTTTTACAGGAATAATTGGAGGCGCATACGTAAAAGATTACCAAGAAAATAAAATTAAAAAACACGAAAATATTATTGACAAAAGAAAAAGAGTATTCAAAAAATATCTTGATTCTTGTAATTTTCATGCTGAACCAGTACTTCTAGCCTACCAGCCATCTAACAAAATCAATAAAATCATTTTATCTGAGACATCCAAAAGACCAGAGTATGAATTTACAACAACAGATAAAAAAAGTCATGAACTATGGTTAATAGATGGAAAAAAAGAAATAAACGAAATTATTAACGAATTTGAAAAACTTAATAATATTTATATTGCAGATGGACATCATAGAATAGCTTCTTCATCATTATTTCAAAAATCTAATCCGGAGCTCGAAAATGGAAATTATTTTCTTTCTCTTTTTATAAATCAAAATGATTTAAAAATATATGAATTCAATAGAATTGTAAAAGACATTGGAACGATTAATAAAATTGAATTATTTAATAATTTAAAAAATTACTTTAAGATTAAAAAATTAAAAAAACATGAGTCTCCTTCGTCAAAAAGTGAAGTTTGCCTCTACATTGAAAATTTCTGGTATTTACTTGAAGTAAAAACTAATGCAATAAAAAAAGACATAAAAAGTAATTTAAATAGTCAAATCGTATCAGATTTAATATTTAAAGAAATATTAAATATTAAAAACTTAAGTTCTAACACCAACATTGAATATATCAAAGGAAATCAAGAAATTGAGATTTTATCCAAAAAAGTAGACCAAAACAAAAACAGTTTAGGAATTGAACTATATCCTCATAAAATAGAGGAAATCACATCGATAGCAGATATTGGAGAGAATATGCCACCAAAGAGCACCTGGATAGAACCAAAATTAAGGAGTGGTCTTATAATTTACGAATACTAGCCTACTAAATCTTTTACTTTTTCAGCTGCCTCTTTAAGAGTTATTGCGGAATGTACATTTAATCCAGAATTATCTATTATTTCTTTAGCTTCAACAGCATTTGTTCCTTGAAGTCTAACAATTATAGGAACAGGAATATTACCAATACTTTTATAAGCCTGAACTACCCCATTAGCTACTCTATCACACCTAACAATACCTCCAAAAATATTAACCAATATTCCTTTTACCTTAGTATCCTTAAGGATTATATTAAAAGCTTTTTCAACCCTATCAGCATCTGCAGTTCCTCCAACATCTAAAAAGTTAGCAGGTTCTCCACCACTTTGTTTTATAATATCCATAGTAGCCATTGCTAGACCTGCTCCGTTTACCATACAGCCAACGTTTCCGTCTAAATTCACAAAGTTTAACCCTGCTTTATCCGCCTCAACATCTGTTGGATCTTCCTCTGAAAAATCTCTTAACTGTGCATAGTCTTTATGTCTAAATAAGGAATTATCGTCTAAACTAACTTTAGCATCAACTGCTAATATTCTATCATCACAGGTTCTAAGAACTGGATTTATTTCAAATAAAGAGGCATCACAACCCAAATAGGCCGAATACAGAGAATGAACAAATTTTACCATTTCTTTTAGTGATTTGCCACTTAAACCAAGGTTAAAAGCAATTTTTCTACATTGAAATCCCGTAATGCCTACTTTAGGATCTATTTCCTCTTTAAAAATTAAATGAGGTGTTTTTTCAGCAACTTCTTCAATATTCATTCCTCCTTCTGTAGAATACATAATTATATTTCTACCAGTTTCTCTATTTAATAAAACAGACATATAAAATTCTGAAGTTTTATCAAAATCTGGTGCATATGCATCTTCAGCAATTAGAACTTTATTAACTTTTTTCCCTTTATCAGTTGTCTGAGCAGTTACTAAATGACCGCCTAAAATACCATTAACTTTGTCTTCAACTTCATCCAAACCTTTAGCTATAACTACTCCATTTCTTCCAGTTTCAATCACCTTACCCTTGCCTCTGCCACCTGCATGAATTTGAGCTTTAACTACAAACCATTCGGTACCAGTTTCTTTATTTAATTCTTTAGCAGCATCTATTGCTTCACTTACGCTATGTGCAACTTTCCCTTCCTGAATAGAAACTCCAAAACTTTTTAAAATATTTTTACCCTGATATTCATGTAAATTCATAAGACTAATAGTTATTTTTAGTAAATGTAAAAATTTGTTGTAATGATTAGATTCTAAAAAGAAAAATATTACAATGAAATATGATTTTATTTAAATATAAGTTTAATCTCATTACTTTTATAGAATGATAAAGGGAATAAAAATTCATAAAAGTATAAATGAAATAAGTATTCTTAATGGAATTGACATCTCGATTAACGAAGGGGAAATAGTTTCTGTTGTTGGTAAAAGCGGAGCAGGGAAAACAACACTTCTACAAATTCTTGGAACCCTTGAAAAACCAACTAATGGCAAAGTTTTTTTTAATGACAAAGACGTATTTCAGTTAAATGAAAACGAACTTGCAGCATTTAGAAATAAAAACATCGGATTTGTTTTTCAATCCCATCATTTACTTCCAGAATTTACCGCTCTAGAAAATGTTTGTATACCTGCTTATATTGCTAAATCAACCAAAAAGTTAGCAAATGAAAGAGCAAAATATTTAATAGATTTAATGGGGTTAAGTAATAGGTTTGACCACAAACCATCTGAACTTTCAGGTGGCGAACAACAGAGAATTAGCGTTGCTAGAGCTCTTATGAACAACCCGCAGGTAGTTTTAGCGGATGAACCTAGTGGAAATTTAGATTCAAAAACTGCAGAAAGTTTACACGAGCTTTTCTTTAAACTTAGAGAAGTTAATCAACAAACATTCATAATTGTTACCCACAATAACAAACTAGCAGAATTAGCAGATAAAAAGATAACCATTAAAGATGGGAAGATGGATTAAAACGCTGGACAAGACATTGTTCTAAACTTCTTTTTCTTGGGCGCACAATATAATTTTAAAGCCAAGGAAATCTCGTGAGAACCTCCAGAATAAACACCAAGTTGAGAAGTAGTCAAATCATAGCTGTATCCCATTCTTAACATCTTTGTATCTATACCTAGTGTTACAATAAAAGAATCAACATTTCTATACCATGCACCAATAACATAGTTTCCTTTTTTGTAATACAAGCCAACATTTAATTGCTGATAGTCACCTTGCTTGACAAATAAAATACTTGGCGAAAGAGTTTCATTTTCTTCCGTGTAAACAGATTTAGAACCCAAAGTAATTTCCGTACCTAAATGAGCAGTATATCTTCGATTTAGTATAGAATTCGAAGAAGAACCTGCCATGAGGGAAATTTTTGGTTCTGTTAAATGATGTGTGGCAAATCCAATATAAAACCTATCAGAATAACCCAATATACCTGCAGAAAAGTCAAATAAATTAACTGGTACAGCAGTTATAACATCTGCAGTAGAAAAAACAAATCCTCTTCTAGGATGTATCATGTCTCCAAAAGTTAAGTTTGATCGATTTACAGATTTTTGGATGTAAGTTCCTTGAAGCGCAAAATTAAGAGTAAACTTTCTTGTAATATGCTGGTGGTAAGAGTAAGAAAAACTTGCTTCGTTAGAATTTAATGTTTTTGCAATTTGATCACTCATAAGAATAATTCCAAATCCGCCTTTTAAGGCATCTACATATTGATCATAAGTAATAGAGGTAGTAATAAAATCTCCAGAAAAATTTGGCCACTGATTTCTGTAATTAGAAACTATTCTTGGACAGTGGTGAGTCCCCGAAAAGGCAGGATTTAAATATACTGGATTGGAATAAAACTGTGTGAAGATAGGGTCTTGGGCAAACAGACCTATACTGCATGTCATTGATAACAAGACAAACAATAAATGAAATTTTAGAATTTTATTTTTTATTGCAATAAGAATAGACATACACTTATTATACTCCAAAAAAAAGATTAGGTTATAAATTCTCAGGATAAAAATAACAACATTAGAAGAAAATACACTTAAAAAAAGTTTTTTTATAAAAATAAAAATTTGAAAATCAACTGATAACTACTATATTTATAAAAGTGTATAAATAACATTTTTATTAAAATCTATAAATTATCAACTTAAAATTATATTAAAATGAGCAAATTTCCATGGCTTGAAAGTTACCCAGATTTTGTTTCCCATTCTACAGAAATAAATTATGAAAATATTGTAGAAATATACGATCAATCTATTAGAAATTTTGGAGACAAAGTTGCTTATAAAAACATGGATGTTGAGTTAACCTATAATGAGCTTGACAATCACGTTAATGCGTTAATATATTTCTTTCAAAATAATACAAATTTGAAAAAAGGAGACAAAATTGTCTTACAAATGCCCAATCTTCTACAGTACCCAGTGGCAATTTTTGCTTGTTTAAAGGCAGGACTAGTTATAGTAAATACCAATCCACTGTACACTGCAGATGAAATGTTACATCAATATAAAGATTCGGGAGCAAAAGCAGTAATTATTGTTGAGAATTTTGCTCATAACTTAGAAAAAATTGTTTCAAAAACTGATATTGAAACTGTAATAATTACAACAATAGGTGATTTATTAGGTGGATTTAAAGGAGGACTAGTAAATTTTGTAATTAGAAATATTAAAAAAATGGTGCCTGCATTTTCAATTCCAGGAAGTCTCAACCTTAAAAAAATTCTAAAAGACAACAGTGGGAAAAAGGGAAAGAATGTTGAAATTAAAAATACAGATACAGCTTTCTTACAATATACAGGTGGTACTACAGGCCTTTCAAAAGGAGCTGAATTGACGCATAGAAATATTTGTGCTAATGTTTCCCAAGTAGAAGCATGGATTGGAGAAAATGTTGATCACGGTGAAGAAGTTGTAATTACCGCTCTTCCACTTTACCACATTTTTGCTTTAACAGCTAATTGTCTTACTTTTTTTAGGTATGGATCAAAAAATATTCTAATAACTAATCCTAGAGATATGCCTAAGTTTTGTGCAGATTTAAAAAAGAACCCATTTACAGTTATTACAGGTGTAAATACACTATTTATAGGATTAATGAATCAAGATGTATTTAAGAATTTAAACTTTGACAAACTTAAATTAGCTTTAGGAGGAGGCATGGCTGTGCAAGATGTAGTAGCTGAACAGTGGGAAAAACTAACAGGATCTGCTCTTTTAGAAGCCTATGGACTTTCTGAAACCAGTCCAGCTGCAACAATTAACCCATGGAATGGCAAACATAAAACTGGATCTATAGGTCTACCACTTCCAAACACAGATGTTAAAATTTTAGATGATAATTTAAAAGAAGTTAAAGTGGGAGAACCTGGCGAAATAGCAATTAAAGGACCTCAAGTCATGAAGGGCTATTGGAATAAGCCAGAAGAAACTGCAAAATGTATGCATGGAGAATATTTTCTAACTGGTGATGTTGGAACTATGGATGAAGATGGTTTCTTCAAAATTGTCGATAGAAAAAAAGAAATGATTCTTATTTCAGGATTCAACGTATATCCAAACGATGTCGAAAAAGCAATCTCTGAAAATCCTAAAGTTCTTGAAGTAGGAGTTAGAGGAGAAAAGAACGAAGATGGTACCGAATTTGTTAGAGCATTTATTGTCAAAAAAGATCCTTCGCTAACCGAAGAAGAGTTAATTGAGTTTTGCAGAACCAAATTAACCAATTACAAAGTTCCTAAAAGTATAAGTTTTAGAGACGAACTTCCAAAATCTAATGTTGGTAAAATTTTAAGAAGATTATTAGAGTAATAGAAAGTAATTAGGTTTGTATAACACCTGTTTTATAATCTTCTATTACTGAATTATTATTAGCAGCTTCAATTCCCAAAGAAATCCACTTTCTTGTATCTACAGGGTCTATTACAGCATCTAACCATAATCTTGATGCAGCATAATAGGGTTTAATTTGCGAGTCATATTTACTCTTTATGTTTTCAAATAATTCTTTTTCTTTTTCCTTTGAAATTTTCTCTCCTTTTGATTTAAGAGAAGATAGTTCTATTTGAAGTAATACTTTTGCAGCTTGTTCCCCACCCATAACTGCAATTTCTGCAGTTGGCCAAGCGACAATCAATCTTGGGTCATAAGCTTTTCCACACATAGCATAATTTCCAGCACCATAGGAGTTGCCCATAATAATTGTAAACTTAGGAACTACAGAATTGGCCATTGCATTTACCATTTTTGCTCCATCTTTTATAATTCCTCCATGCTCAGACCTACTGCCAACCATAAATCCACTAACATCTTGAAAAAATACTAATGGAATTTTCTTTTGATTACAATTCATAATAAATCGAGATGCTTTACTAGCGCTGTCACTATAAATTACACCGCCAAATTGCATTTCTGATTTACTATTTTTAACAACTTTTCTTTGGTTAGCAACGATTCCAACTGACCAACCATCAATTCTAGCATAACCACAAACAATAGTTTTACCATAATTTGCTTTATACTCTGTAAAGTCTCCATTATCAATAAAAAAATTGAGTATGTTTTTAACATTGTAATTTGAAGATCTTAAAAAAGGAAAAGTTCCATAGAAATCTTCCATTTTTAATTTGGGTTTTTGAGAATTAGACCTATTTAATTTCAATGTTTGTTTGTCTGAAATCTTATCTAATAAACCTCGAATAGTTTTTAAACATGTCTTATCATCAGGTGATTTATAATCCACCACTCCACTAATTTCAGTGTGAGTAGTCGCTCCTCCAAGAGTTTCGTTATCTATTATTTCACCTACTGCAGCTTTTACTAAATAAGAACCTGCTAGGAATATAGTTCCTGTTTTATTTACTATCAATGACTCATCACTCATAATTGGAAGATAAGCTCCACCAGCAACACAACTACCCATAATGGCTGCTATTTGAGTAACTCCCATAGCACTCATTTTTGCATTGTTTCTAAAAATTCTACCAAAATGTTCTTTATCTGGGAAAATTTCGTCTTGAAGAGGTAAATATACTCCAGCACTATCCACTAAATAGATTATTGGAATTCTATTTTCCATTGCAATTTCTTGTGCTCTTAAATTTTTCTTTCCAGTAATTGGAAACCATGCACCAGCTTTAACTGTAGGGTCATTTGCTACTACTATACATAATTTTTGGTGGACATAACCCATTACCACGACAACTCCACCAGCTGGACAACCACCATGCTCATGGTACATTTTATATCCGGCTAATGCTCCGATTTCAATATTTGGCGAATCTTTATCTAGTAATAATTCTATACGTTCTCTAGCTCCAAGTTTACCTTTTAATTTTTGTTTGTTAATTTTCTCTTTACCACCACCTAAATAAATTTCATCCAACTTAAGATTCAAGTTTGAAATCATCAATTTTATCTGATCTTCGTTCTTATTAAAGGACACATCTTTTTCTAAATTATTCATAGATCGTGTTATTTCATCAATTTATAGCTAATATAAGTAATTCAAAATCTACTAATAAAGCAATTAAGTTATATTTGATTTAAAATAGAATAGATGAGAATTGGGATTGTATTGTATCCTACTTTTGGAGGAAGTGGTATTGTTGCAACAGAACTTGGTAAAGCATTGTCTAAAAAAGGCCATGAAATACATTTTATTACCTACAGCGAACCTGTAAGATTAGGAGAACTAAGAAAAAATATTTTTTACCATGAGGTTAGAACCTCAGATTATCCTTTATTCAAATTCACCCCCTACGAACAAGTACTAACTAGCAAACTTGTAGATGTTGTTAAATTTGAAAGGTTAGACCTTCTTCATGTCCATTATGCAATTCCACATGCTTCGGCAGCATATATGGCACAACAAATATTAAAAGATCAAGGAGTTGAAATTCCATTTGTTACTACTCTTCACGGAACTGATATAACTTTGGTTGGTAAAGATCCTTCTTTTGAACCAGTAATTAATTTTTCTATTAACAAATCCAATAGAGTAACTGCTGTTTCTGAAAATCTCAAAAAAGAAACCTTTGAATTATTTGATATAAAAAATAATATTGAAGTTATACCCAATTTTATCTGCCTTAAAGAGTATAAACTGGACAACAACGATTACTACAAAAAACGATTTGCTCCAAATAATGAAAAAGTAATTTGTCACGTATCTAATTTTAGAAAAGTTAAAAGAATTGAAGACGTAATAATAGCATTTGAAGGAATCTCTAAGGAAATGGATGTTAAATTACTTTTAGTAGGTGATGGGCCTGAAAGAGCAAGACTAGAACAAATATCTAGAAATTCTAAATTCAGTAAAAATATTTTCTTTTTGGGAAGCCTGAAGTCCACCAAAGAAGTTCTAAATATTTCTGATTTATTTATTTTACCATCCTCCAAAGAGAGTTTTGGTTTATCTGCTCTAGAAGCAATGGCTTGTGGGGTGCCAGTTATTGCAAGTGATTCTGGTGGAATTCCAGAAGTTATATCCCATGGAAAAAGTGGATTGTTAAATTCTGTTGGGGACACTTACCAAATGACAAAAAATGCTCTAAAACTATTATCTAATGATTCTATATTAGAGAATTTTAAAACCAATGCTTATCAGCAAGCAATGAAATTTGATATAGAAGTGATTTTGCCTAAATATGAGAAATTATATGAGCAGTGCGTAAATGATTATCTAACTAAATGAATCCAAAATTCGTCCCTTACCGGGTTGGAAGTTCGAACACCGTCTGCATCATAAGTACTACCAAAAGTTCCATCCATAATAACTAAATAGGCACCTGGCTTACAAAGTTTTCCACTTTCTGTTTTTCCATCCCATTCAAAATTTGAATCTATTGAATTAAAAACTAATTGTCCCCATCTATTATAAATATTTATTTGCATTACATCATAACAAGGATCATTCTTTCCTGCCAATTTATAGATGTCATTTGTTCCGTCACCATTTGGAGAAAAAATATTGGGAATTTCTTTTACATCACCAGTAGGAGGATCTACAGTAACATGGGAAGAAGCCATTACAGTATCTGATCCACATACAGTAGAAAAAGCTCTGTAGTTTAAATCAAATTCTTTTTGGTATACATAATTACAATCCGTTACCCAACAAAATCTTAATGCAACATTTTGAATAGCAGAAGAAACGTTTCCAACATGTGAATAACCTAACATTGAAATTGTATTACCAATGCTATCGTTAAAATCCTCGTAATAATGTTGTCCAGTAGAATTGTTGTATTGTGGTGGTACAAATGTAGAATCAAAGCTAAAGTTTCCAGAGTAGGGTTCTATGGCTAAAGTGTCATCAGAGTTTAACGTATCTTGAGCAAATAAATCAATACAAATAGTATCATCTAAGGTTACATTTAAAGTAGAGGGAATGTCTAAAAAAGTTGGTGCAGGAATTTTTTGAACATATATACTAAGTTCCTTCTGTACTGGATTAAAACCACTACAATCTACAGAGTAGGAATCCATTGTGACATTAAAAGTAGAATCAATTCCTTCGCATGGCGCTTCCCAGCAATAACGCATATAAAGAACTCCAGTATTTCCAATATATCCAGCACTATTTAGATTGAATTGATTGAAGAAAACAGTATCTCCTACATTATTATCCCAGTCATAATAAGCTAGATTTGTTCCGCCTGAAATATAATTACTAGGTGGAACATAAGAACCTAATAAGTCAAAATTAGAAGAAGTCAATTGTAGAAAAACAGAATCTGAAGGGTCATTTACACCTACTTCTAAATCAAAACAAATGCTGTCATTTACATAAACATCTACTGAAAAAGTATCTAATGCTGGGCTTCCAACATCGCTATTTAAAGAAATAACTGGTGGATTTGCCAAAACACAAGGCAAGGATGCATATTGAGCATCTCTTCTAACTTCACCTATTTTTACTCCATTTCTATATTCCTCAACTCTCACTGAAAATTGAAAATATCCAATGATGGCAGGAGATGCTGCTATTTCACCAGTAACGGGATTTATAGACATTTGAGGAGTTCCACCAATTACGTTAAACTGATTGTAACCCGCTGCAAAATTACAGGAAGGATAAAATGGGTACGCTCCTGAACCCGGAGCAGAATTACCGTTATTTGGATTGGTTCCATCGTTTAAAGGAGCTACAAGTGAAAAAACCAAGGAATCACCATCTGGGTCAGTAACAGGCCAAGTGAAATATTTAATATTATTCACGCAGAAATATGCATCGTTTGGATAGTCACCAAAATCAGGTGTCGAATTTTGACCAATTGCTGGGTCTGGTATAATTGCAAAAATTGAAATTCCATCACTAGTAGGCGTAGCCAAATTATCAATTAAACCATTTCTACAACATGTTTCATAATGTAGATAATATCCCATAGAGAAATTGGGTAAACTAACAGAACCTAATCCACTGTAAACTCCTTCTTCAATTCTCACAATTGATGGATTAGGGGTGTAGCAAGGATCTCCTAGAGGAACAATGGAACCTGAACCTCCGTCTAAATAAAGTGTTTTTATTGTTTGTAAGTTGTTTGTTCCTACTTGATAAATTCCAATAGTTACAGAAGCAGGCATATTCACAGCTCCATTTACATCGTCACGATAAAGTCTAAGTTGAATGTCATAAACACTAGAACTAACACCGTTATTAGTCATGGTTACTTTAAAGTCACCACCAATAATATGAGTAGCATAAATACTTGTAAAAAATATTGGTGTTATTAGAAAAGAAAGTAAAAATTTTAATAAAAACTTTTTCATCAAATTAAAATATTTGGAACAAAACTAACTAATTATAATTAATTGCAAATTTTACAAATAATAAATTATAGAATTAATAACGAAAAAAACACAATAATTTAGGGAATAAAACTTTATGAGCATCAAAAACAATTACGATAATAGTATAATATTTAACAGAGTAATGTAAAATATTGATAAATTTAAACTCTATTATTTATTTAAAGACTACATTTATTTTATATGAAAAACCCTGAAATAATAAATGCCTTAAAGTCTCTTTTACTTCCAAGATTGATTGAAGAAAAAATGTTAATTCTTTTGAGGCAAGGAAAGATTTCTAAGTGGTTTTCCGGAATTGGTCAAGAAGCAATTTCCGTAGGATCAACTTTGGCTATGGATAAGGATGAATTTATTTTACCAATGCACAGAAATTTGGGGGTATTTACTACAAGAGAAGTTGATTTGTACCAACTTTTTTGTCAATTTCAAGGAAAAAAAGAGGGCTTTACAAAAGGTAGAGATAGATCATTCCATTTTGGAACTATGCAACATAAAGTTGTAGGTATGATATCCCATTTAGGACCACAACTAGGAATTGCATGTGGAATAGCATTGGCAGAAAAAATAGAAAAAACAAATAGATCTGTTTTAGTATTCAGCGGAGATGGAGGTGCTAGTGAAGGAGATTTCCATGAGGCTTTAAATGTTGCATCGGTATGGCAATTACCTGTAATATTTGTAATTGAAAATAACCAATGGGGACTGTCAACACCATCAAAAGAGCAGTTCAATTGTAAGCAATTTATTGACAAAGGAATTGGATACGGAATGAAAACTGAGCAGGTAGATGGCAATAATATTCTGCAGGTTTATGACTGTATAAAGAAAGTAAAATTGTCACAGTCAAAAAAACCTGAGCCATTCCTAGTAGAAGCATTAACCTTTAGAATGAGAGGTCACGAAGAAGCATCTGGAACGAAATACTATCCTAAAGGACTGCAAGATAAATGGAAAACAAAAGACCCTATTTTAAAACTTGAGACAGAAATATTAAAAAATAATATTCTTGATGAAAATGAAATTGAAGAGTTTAAAAATAACATAAAAGAAACCATTAATATAGCTTGGTTAAAAGCATTTGAAACCCCAAATTTAAAAGCAGATTTAGCTTTAGAATTAGGTGATATTTATAAGGAACACTTTAGTAACAAAACTTACTCCAAAGAAAACAAAAAAGAAATTAGATTTATTGATGCTCTTTCACAAGGACTTTACCAAGGAATGGAGAATTTTGATAATTCTATAATTATGGGACAAGATATTGCTGAATATGGCGGTGTTTTTAAAATGACCGAAGGATTTCTAGAAAAATTTGGCAAAGATAGAGTTAGAAATACACCTCTATGCGAATCTGCAATAGTAGGAGCAGCTTTGGGCCTTTCTCTCAAAAACAAAAAAGCAATAATGGAAATGCAATTTGCAGATTTTGTCACTGTTGGGTTTAACCAAATAGTGAATAATTTGGCAAAGTTACATTACAGATGGGGGCAAAATGCAGATGTTGTAATTAGAATGCCTACAGGTGCTGGAGTTGGAGCTGGACCATTTCATTCACAAAGTAATGAAGCTTGGTTTTCTCATACGCCTGGTCTAAAAGTTTTATATCCATCTAACCCAGAAGATGCTAAAGGATTAATGCTGGCTGCAATTGAAGATCCAAATCCTGTTATGATATTTGAGCATAAGGCGTTGTATAGAAGTTTAAGTGGAATGGTCCCTGAAAACTATTACGTTACTCCAATTGGAAAAGCAAAACTAATTGAAAAAGGCAACGAGTTAAGTATTATTACCTATGGAATGGGGGTTCATTGGGCTAAAAAAGCAATAAAAGAAAAAAATATTTCGGCTGACATATTAGATTTAAGAACACTTTTACCACTTGACAAAGAATCTATATTTCAAAGTGTAAAAAAAACCAACAAAGTACTAGTTTTGCATGAAGACTGTTTAACAGGTGGAATTGGTGGAGAAATTTCTTCATTAATTAGTGAAAATTGTTTCGAGTCTTTAGATGCTCCTGTAATAAGGTGTGCAAGCTTAGACACACCAGTACCTTTTGCAAGTGACTTAGAAGATCAGTTTCTAGCCAACAAAAATTTAAATGAAAAAATTGATTATCTATTAAATTATTAACTGTGAGAAAAATTTATTTTTTTTTATTAATTACACCCATTTTTTCTCTTGGCCAACAAAAAAGTGAACTTGTTTTAGGGATTAATGGTGGAGGTTATTTTGCAAATAAAAATACTGCATTGATCTATGGTGGTAATTATACTAATTACAATGTCTTTAGCATTTTTAGTAATAGCATTAACAAACCTACTTTTGACCAATTTTTTCAATACCCCTACTCCATTTATGACATACCCAACGATATTAAATATTCTATTGGAACTGAAATTGGATTTCATATAGGAAAGCAAAAAAGAAAAACTAAATATTACATAGATTTTAATTTTGCAGATATTAATGTTCAAGATTTTATAACCATAGCTATTGAAAATCAATCATTAACACAGTCTTTGGAACCTGAATATTTTCCAGTTAGTATTAATGGAAAAGAAAAAAGAAATATGATAAATTTAGGGATTACCAAAACCATATACGAAGAGTCCAATCTATCTATATTAACTCCCATCTTTCTTCAACTATTAGAAATGAGACTAAAAGAGAATTATATTGTGGTTAATAATCAACAGTACAATATAATTCATAATTCTTCTATACAAAACAACCAGAGTCAAGTCAATAGTCCTGGGGGTTATGGTCTTGGCTTTGGATCTGGACTTATATTTAATTATTTTATAAATAAAGATTTGTCTTTTGATTTTGGATACCATATTCAATATTCTAAAGCCAATTTTTCTGAGCAATTAAATGAATGGGGTGTTCAACAATCTTTATTTGCAAGAGTAATTGTAAATGGTTCCAAATATTTATCCAACCTAAATAATTAGAATTACTTTATGAAATTTTATAAAGTAAGTAGTTTTAATTATTTGTTTTTACTACTTGCCATAATTATTCAAACTAGTTATTCAGCTAAAGAAAAAAGATATAGAGATTCTATAACGAAAAAAAATATTATTCTAAATACTACAGCAATAGGAGCGACCAGCTTGTCTTATTTTGCTCTTTATAACCTATGGTATAGTGAGTATCCACAAACTTCTTTTCATTTTTTTAATGATTTAGATGAATGGAACTATATAGATAAAATGGGTCATGTATTTTCATCTTTTCAAGTTGCTAGAAAAAGTCATTTATTCTTGGATCAAAAAAATATTGAACATCCTCTTGAAAAAAGTTGTTTCTATAGCTTATTTTTCATGTTGGGAATTGAAGTTTTAGATGGATTTTCTACAGAATGGGGATTTTCCAATTATGATTTAATTTCTAATTTTATTGGAACAGGTCTTTTTTACGTTCAAGAAAAAAAATTTAGCAACCAATTTTTAAAATTGAAATTCTCCTCACATTTAAGCCCTTATGCTACTTGTAGGCCCACCCTACTAGGCAATAGCTTCCCGGAAAAAATTTTTAAAGACTACAACGGACAAACCTATTGGATTACATTGGATTTTAATACCAGAATTCAACAAAAATTTAAAATTTTTAAGTTTATCAACCTAGCTTTAGGATACTCCATAGATGGATTTACAGGTGCTAGATACAATCCAAATTTAAATTGTGCAGAATGTAATAATTTAAAAAGACAGTCTCAATACATACTAAGTTTTGATTTAGATTTAACTGAAATAGAAACAAAAAATAAATTTTTAAAATTATTTTTTGATACGTTTTCAATAATCAAGTTCCCAACTCCAGCATTTTTAATCCAGAGTGAAAGTCAATTTAAATGGCTATATTTTTAAATATTTTACCAATTTTTTTAAAAAATATTTTTACACTGTTCTAAATTATTAGATTTTCACTTTCTTTGATAAAATGGAAATAATTGGAATTATTGGTACACTAACTATGCTAATTGCTTTGCAGTTGGTTTTAGGATTTGACAATCTTTTATACATAGCATTAGAATCTAAAAAAGCCCCTATTGAAAAACAAGAATTTGTTAGGAAAATTGGTATTGCAATAGCAATAATTCTGAGACTCGCTTTACTATTTATACTTGTTAATTTGGTTGAAAAGTTTAAAAACCCATTTTTAAATAGTGAGTCTGAACTTATTTCATTCGAAATGAATTTACATAGCCTTATTATTTTATTTGGTGGGGGTTTTATTCTTTATACGTCTATTAAAGAAATTTGGCACATGATTATTTTTAATGAAAGCCAAGAGCAAGAGACCAAAGCTTCTAGCAAAAGAGTAATTTTTATGATTGTTTTAATGAATCTTGTCTTCTCTTTTGATTCAATTCTTAGTGCAATGGCACTAACAGATAATTTTGTAATAATGGCAATATCAATTGTTGTTGGAGGTATTTTAATGATTTTAGCTGCAAATAAAGTATCTAAATTTTTACAAAAGAATAGAAAATATGAGGTCTTAGGACTTTTTATTTTGTTTGTTGTTGGGGTTATGCTATTGACCGAAGGAGGAGAGAAAGCCGATCTTAAAATATTGGGTAATTCCATACATGCTATGAACAAAGCGACATTTTATTTTATAATATCTATTCTAGCATTTGTGGATATTGTTCAGAGCAAATATCAAAAAAACTTAATGAAGAAAAATAAATTACAATAATTTCTTTGAAACAATTAAACAAAATAGCTAACGCTAAAATTTGTATATATTTTAGTAAAAAAAGTAAATATGTTTGACAATATTGACCTTAAAAAAGAACTTATTAAAGTAAGAAGCAATTCTGGTAATGATTTTGTAAACTCTGTTAATCAATTATTAGATAATGATGTTAGTAAAGAAATTGAAATAGAAAAAAACATTTCAAAATCTGGTTCTAGTAATTATTTTGCAGAAATTATTACCAATTCTAAGGAGGATATATTCAACATTGAAGCCATTAAAAAAATAGCAATTCAACATCGTCTAAGATTTTTACCTACTAAGTACTTCAAAAACGAAATACCAAAAGAGGCTATTTTTAAAATTAAGGAAATTGAAAAAGCAAATAATTTATCTATAGAACATTTCTTTATTTTAGCTCCATCCCAAGCTTTTGACTTAGAAGACTGTAACAAAGACCCTCTGTTGTTCATTCCTCTCAAAAATAAAAACTATTTATTAGTTCATCAATGGGGAGAAGACTTAGGATGGATAAAAAAAGCAATGGCCTTGCCACTTAAGTCAATAGAATCTATGTTTATTACTGTAGGAATTGCTGCATTTTTAATTGCTGCTTGTACACCAACATGGTTAATTTTGAATGGAGCTGAAGTTGATATGGGTTATTTTGGCTACCATAGAATAGCATGGTTTTTATATGCATTTATTATGTTGTGCTCTCTTTCTACTTTCATTTGTTTTTCTCAAAACGTTTATCCTAGTGAGTACCAATGGAATAAGAAGACTTACAATTAAATTAATTTCCCAAGGCAAATCTTTAGTCTTATTATTTTCTTTACCGAATCATAAATTTCCATTCTAAAAGCTTGATCTTCTTCAATTAGTTCTAAAATATCTAACAATACTTTTTCCTCATTTATTGGCATAAGTAGCTGGTCGCAGCCAGCCTGAGCAGCCTTTAATCCATTGTTTTCTAAATTAACTACACCACCCATATTAAGTGCATCTGTAACAATTAACCCTTCAAACTCTAAAGAATCTTTTAAAAGATCGGTAACAATATTTCTTGAACAAGTAGAAGGCAAACCAAAGGTGTTGTACTCTTCATTATTCTTTACAGCAAGGTGAGCCACCATTATTGAAACTACACCACTTTGAATTAAAGGAATATAATTTTCAACTTCTTTCATTTCTCCGTCAATAAATATTAATTCCTTATGAGTGTCTCCTTTAACGTAACCATGACCAGGAAAATGTTTTGCGGTTGCAATAATATTTCGTTTCTGAGTGGTATTAATAAATTCATTGGAAAAAGAAATAACCGTATCCATATTTAAACCAAAACTTCTATTACTAACTACCTTATTAGGCGAAGCGTCAATAACTGGTGCGTAGTTCTGATTAATTCCAATTTTATTAAGATCTTCTGAAATAATACTGGTAATAATTTCTACACTATCTAGGGTGTGAATAGTATTTGTATAAGGAACTTTTTGAGACCCTATGATTTTTCTATTGACTAATGTAGGTTCAGCGTCTGCACTGAAAATTAAAGGTAGGTGTCCTTCTGTTATCATTGTACTGT
>JAYNHP010000014.1:0-43999 GCA_038108155.1 Flavobacteriales bacterium
GAATTAGACTCCACAAGCTTTCAACTGGTAGGAGAAAGACATTTTTTATGGAGAGGTGCCTGTCAAGGAACTTGGGCTGAAGGACCGCACATTTATAAAAAAGATGGCTGGTATTACTTGCTAATCGCCGAAGGAGGAACAGGATTTAACCACGCTGTGATGATAGCCGCCAGTAAAAATATTACCGGCCCTTACGATGCAAACGATAGAAATCCCATACTTTCTTCCCGCCACCTTAGTTACGATTATTGGATCAATAGTACTGGCCATGCAGACATGGTTGAACTTCCTAATGGTGATTGGAGAATGGTCTGTCTAGGTATAAGAAACGAAGTAAATAGAGCTTCTAACATGGGAAGAGAAACTTTAATACTTCCTGTAAAATGGGAAAGAGAACCCTACTGGTGGAAAGAAATAAAATACAATTGGCCCGTTTGCAATCCCTCCACAGGGAAAATAGAAAAACAATATCCTTACTTTTTACCAATCAACGATTCTAACTATGTTCCTACAAAGAGAGAATATGAGTTTCAACAAGACAACTTAACTAAAGATTGGACCCATAGAAGAGTCCCATTAGAGAACAGCTATGACTTAACAACCAAATCTGGCTACCTCACCATGTACTGTAAACAGCCAACTATACAAGAGAGAACGGGCTATAATTTTATTGGTGTAAAACAAAAAGAAACCAATTTTGAGGTATCTACCACTATGAGATTTGACCCTACTTCAGATGGGGAAGAAGCGGGACTATGTCTTATTCAAAAAGACGACAACTATCTACTTTTCGATGTAAAAAGGGAGGACAAAGAAAATGTACTTCAACTTGTAATCAACGACAAAAAGAAAAATCCTATTATTAAAAAAGACTTGGTAATGGGTAATAAATTCAAAAACTATATAGAGCTTAAAGTAATAGCCAAGGACAATACTTACCAATACTATTTCCGATACCAGTCCAACGATCTTTGGGAATTATTTGATACTACCAATAGCGACATATTGCTTTCTGAAGGGTATACAGGAGCCCATCTAGGATTATACGCAACTAGCAACGGCACTAAAAGTATTAACTTTGCAGCATTCGATGTTTTTAAGCTAGAATATTCGTACCCGCCTTTAAAATTGAAAAAATGAAAAAAACTCTCTTCCTATTTTACTTATGTTTTATTGGAATTATTGGCTGTAAAGAAACTAATACAGAGCCAAAGTCTTATATAGAGATAACCAATAAACAACAAATAGATAGCATTACCAAAACTTTTGTAGATAGAGAAATATACCCCTTTTTATATACAAGACTTGAAGATTCTAATGGAGTTGTAGCCTACGAAAACTTAGAAAAAAATCAGCGTTTACTAGACAATGAGATTATAGATGGAGATTCTTGGATTAGGATTTGGTCTATGAGTAAAATTGTTACCATTTGCCTGGCATTAGACTTGATGGAAGATGGGATAATCTCTCTCAGCGATTCAGTAATTAAATACATACCAGAATTTAGTGATTTAAAAGTGGCAGTAACCCAAGACAGTTTGGAAATAGCCTCTGTAAACTGGTATGAAGATGACTCTTTAAGGGAAGAACCTTGTCCAATTAAATATGTAGAAAACGATTCGGTAATGACTATTCTTCATCTTCTTAACCATCAAGCTGGATTTTACTATTCTACCACCAATCTTGATTGTTTAGATTCTGCCATAGCAGAAAAAAATGTAGCTACGGCAGAAAACAGTCAAGACCTAATCAATAAATTGGCACTATTACCGCTTTGTCAACATCCTGGATCTTACTACTACTACGGAATGAATACTACCGTATTAGGACTGGTTTGTGAAAGAGCTACCGGAAGAACATTGGCAGAATTGGTTAAAGAACGCATTACAGATCCCATGAAAATAGAAGGATTGGCTTTCGATCTTCCAGAAGGTGCTAGTATGCTCCCTAGGTTTTCAGGGAAAGACTCTTTACTCAGAATTGCTAATCATGGAGAACTAGATATTTTTGGTCAAGATGTACCAGACTATCGTTCAGAGCATCAACTTTATCTTGGAGGAGAGGGAATGATTGCTACGGCAAACGGCTATTCAGATTTTTTAAGAATGCTACTTAATAAAGGAACATTAAATGGTTATCGATTTTTAGAAGAAAGTACTATTGAAGACCTTACATCTCCCCATACTCAAAAAGATAATTCTTATGGATACAATGGTTATAATCTTTGGGTGAGCGGAGACTCTACACTACTAAAAGGACATGGTGACAAAGGTCTTTGGATTGGTGGCGGATACGAAGGCACCCATTTTTGGATAGATACCAAAAGAGGATTTGTAGGAACCATTATGACGCAAATGTTTTGGGTATTTGACGGAGCTTATGGATACAGTAAAGACTCTAGAATAAGAGGTGCTATTTACCAGCCATGGACCCAAATGGAATATAAAGACTAAATATGGACAATGTAAAAGAAATAAAACGAATATTTAAAGTTCAGTCAGAGCCTAGTAATATTCTAAGGCTAAGGAATTCTTCTTTAAAAGAAAGAATTGAAAAAATTAAGCGTATTGAAAATTTCATATCTAATGATAGTAACCACCAAATAATAGCCGATGCGCTTTACAAAGACTTAAGAAAATCTAACGAAGAAGTAATTACAACGGAAATTACCCCTACTCTACTAAATATAAAGCAAGTAGTAAGAAATTTAAAACATTGGATGAAAGACGAGTATGTTCCAACACCGATTACCATGGTGGGAATGTCGTCTTATGTAAAATATGAGTCTAAAGGAAATATTCTAATGATTTCACCTTGGAACTATCCAGTTTTCCTTTCTCTATACCCATTAATTTATGCAATCGCTGCTGGAAATGCAGTCATTATTAAACCCTCTGAGATTTCATCACACACTTCCAAAGTGATAGCCAATATGATAAATGCGCTCTATGAAGAAAATGAAGTTGCTGTTATTGAAGGTGCTGTACTAGAATCAACCGAACTTTTAAAACTACCTTTTAACCACATACATTTTACTGGAAGTCCTAAAGTAGGGAAAATTGTAATGGAAGCAGCTTCCAAAAACTTATCGGCAGTAACTCTTGAGTTGGGTGGTAAATCACCAGTAATCGTAGATGGAACAGGTGACATTAAAAAAATTGCAGAAAAAATAGCTTGGGGAAAAACTCTTAATTGTGGCCAAACTTGTATTGCTCCAGATTTTGTTCTTATTCAAAAAGACCAGCTATCAGATTTTACCAAATACTTTAAAAATTCTGTAGATAAGTTTTACAACACAAAAAAAGATGGCATTGAAAATTCTAAAGACTATGGAAGAATAGTAGATGAAAATAATTTTAAAAGAGTGGAATCTCATTTAAAAGATGCTATAAAAAAAGGGGCAAAAATAGAATACGGTGGTGAATTGAATGAGAAAGAAAAGTTTATGGCCCCAACTTTACTTACCAATATAACTTTAGATATGATGGTAATGCAAGAAGAAATATTTGGTCCTATTCTTCCAGTATTAACTTTCGAAAAAAATAGTGAGGTAATAGAACTATTTCAAAAAATGCCTTCTCCACTTGCCATATATATAATGAGTTCGAACAAAAAGAATATTAAATTTTTTATGGAAAATACTGTTTCAGGCGGAGTATCTATAAATGAACTGATGATGACAGTAGTCAATCCAAATCTTCCTTTTGGGGGGATAAACAACAGTGGAATTGGCAAATCAGGAGGCAAACATAGTTTTGTTGACTTCTCTAATCAAAAAGGAGTGGTAAAAAAGAAATTTGGGAATATGCTCAAACTGGTTTACCCCCCGTTTAACAAAAATATTTTCAAATATTTTAAAACTATTGCTAAAATATAATGAACAGTATTTCAAGACTACTAAGATATATTCTAATAGGAACTATCCTTTACTTTACAATCCAATGCCAGTCAAAAAAAGAATCTTCTACCATTAAAGAAAATACTTGTCATTGTAATGATTTAGTTTACGACGAACTCTACAATTATTTCTTTATTGAGGAGAGAACTAGTCCATATAATGGCAAATGCTTGGAATATTATGATTCTGGTGAAGTTAGCTTAGAAAAAAATTTTATAGATGGAAAGATGCATGGAAACATGATTAGATTTCGTAAAAATGGAATAAGAAAATCTTTGGTAGAATTTAAATTGAATTTTATTGATGGAAAAGCTATTTTCTATAATTTACAAGGAAAAGACAGTGTCATCCAACAATACAAGAAAGGGAAATTAGTTTCCAATAGCCATTAGTGATTCAAAGTTAACTTCAATCTCCTTTTTCAGCTTGGTTAATTGTTCTTGAATTTCTTTTAGTTTTTCAGCATCAGTGGTTTCATAAAGCTCAAATTCTAAACTAGTTTGCTTCTCCTCTAACTTGGTAATCTTTCTTTCTAAAGATTTTTGTTGATTTTGATGCTTTTTATTTTTTTTGGAATTCTTTTTCTCTGGCTTTTTAGCTGCTTTTGTATCGCTATTAATATCGTTATAGTAACTATTTATAAATTGAGTAACTGGCTCATGATAGACTTTGATTGTCTTATCTTTTATAAAATAAACTCTATCTGTAAGACCATCCAAAAAACCTCTATCGTGAGATACCAAAAGCAAAGTTCCTGCATATCCAGCAAGAGCTTCTTTTAATATTTCTTTAGAAATCATATCAAGATGGTTGGTAGGCTCATCTAAGATTAAAAAATTATTGGGCTGTAGTAGTAGTTTACATAAAGAGAGTCTTGTTTTTTCTCCTCCTGAGAGAACCTGAACTTTTTTTTCAGTATCATCCCCAGAGAATAAAAATGAACCTAGGATCTGACGAATATTTTTTCTTACTTCTCCTACAGCAACATCGTCAATCGTTTCAAAAACTGTTTTTTTAGGATCTAATTTATGTGCCTCATCTTGGGCAAAATATCCCATCATCACTTGATGTCCCAGTTGAATATTACCATTATAAGAAATATCTTTAACAATACTTTTAATAAAGGTAGATTTACCCATCCCATTTTTCCCAATTAAAGCTATTTTCTCTCCTCTAGATATTGATATATCAACATTCGAAAAAATTTCTTTATCGCCATACTTTTTTTCTAAACCAACTATTTTAAGTGTCTCTTTCCCAGAGTGAGAAGGTTCTGGAAATTTAAACTGTATACTATCTTTTTCAAGTTGGTCTATCTCTATGTCTTCCAGTTTATCCAACTTCTTTATAAGAGATTGAGCAAAAGCAGCTTTATTTTTCTTAGCTCTAAACTTATTAATCAGCTCTTGTGTGTGCTTAACCATTTTTTCTTGGTTTTTCTTGGCAGCAATCTGAGTATATATCTCCTCTTCTCTAAGCTCTAAATATTTGGTATAATTACATTTGTAATCATAAAGCTTACTATTGGCTAATTCAATAGTTCTATTGGTAATATTGTCTAGAAAAGTTTTATCGTGAGAAATCAAAAGGATGATTCCAATATAATTCTTTAAATACATCTCTAACCATTGAATGGATTCTATATCTAAATGATTGGTTGGTTCATCTAATAAAATAACACTTGGTTTTTGGATAAGAAGCTTGGCCAGTTCTACCCGCATTTTCCAGCCCCCAGAAAAACTAGAATATGGAAGATTCAATTCATGCTGCTCAAAACCTAAACCTTTTAAAATCAATTCGGCGTCTTTTAACTGATTGTCTCCGTCCAACAATAATAATTGCTCGTTTAGGTCGGAAAGCTCACTTAAAAGCTGCATATATGCGTCAGACTCGTAGTCTGTTCTAGTTGTTAACTCTAGATTAATCTCCTCTAGCCTATGATTTATTTTCAGAAGCTGTTTATTAGCATTCAATACCTCGTATATAATTTCTTCATTAGAAGAAACATTTATTTCTTGAGGAAGATAACCTATAGTTAACGAATTGGTAGTATTAATAGTTCCTGAACTTGGCTTTTGCTCTCCAGTTATCAATTTGAGCATGGTAGATTTACCTGCACCATTTTTACCAACAATTCCAATCTTGTCTTTGGGATTTATTTGAAAGGAAATATTTTTATATAAATCTCTTCCTCCAAAACTAACCGTGATATTTGTTAAATTAAGCATAAAAAAAAGCCCTAATTAAAGGGCTTAAAATTAAAAAATTATATAGTTTTTAGAAGTGCCACAAATCGTGCTCAAATGTGAAAATTTCATTTCTAACTCTTTCAGATTCTAAAAGAGCATCTAAACCGTCCCAATTAGGAGATATTTTTCTATCGAATACATTACTCTCTTTTTGGACAAAAGATGAGAAGTCTCTTTTCCAAAACAAATCGTCGAAACTCATTCTCTGAGCATCATTTTCTGGATTGTAAACAAAAAAGTTTTGAAATACATATCTACATTCTGGAAAATACAACCAAAATAGTTGTTTAAGACCTACAACTTCTTTTGTCTCTGGGTTTACCGCTAAAACAGCAGGTGAAATACCAATTATTCTAACGTCTAACATGGATCTTTGCTTGTCAAAAAACCAATCTTCTTTCAAAACATATCTAACTATATCAGCCGATGTATAAGGCTCAATAAATTCCACTACTATTTTGTCTCCATTATCATCAAGAACTACTTCGTCATCAGCAACTGAGTCTTTAGTTTCGACATATCCAAACATTCCTTCTAATCTTTTTTTAAAATCTGGATCGTTTGAGTTTCCATTTGTTGGTCTTACTGGATATCTAAATTTATCATCTAAATCTATTCCAGGGTCGTATACAGTAATAGAGCCTTCATCAATAGCTCCATATTTCATAACATCATACAATGAAATTCTATCATTTTGAGGTTCTAAGGGATAATAAAGTTTATGGTTCTTTTTTTCTTTCAAATCCAATACTCTCCAAATCCTTTTACCCCACATAACATCTGCCTCTCTTAAATGAATGTAAGGGACAACTCTTTTAGTAGGAATATGCTCCTGGATATAAACTCCATCTAAAACATTAGACTCTAGACTAATCCCCGAACCAGGTAACTGAGCTAATATTGAGTTAGAAACAAAAAATATAAATAATATGTTTAATAAATATTTCATAATTAAATTAGTTTTAGAACGATACCAGACTCTAACTGAGATACTTTACCACTAGGGCCTTTAACTTTAACTCTGGTAAAAGTTAAGCTACCGTTTTTAGGAATTTTCTTTAAAGCAGCTTTCATCTGAGGAGTTAATTTATCAGACTTAGAATTTAATTCAATAGGGGCACCTCCTTTGGTGGTAAACATAGTAAAACTTACAACTGAATATGGAACATCTAAAGGACTATCTCCAAGAGAAGCTTTAAGCTTGGAATAACTTACCGCATTTGCTTTTTTAAGATTTCCTCCTGCTTTTCCTGCAAAATATGCTGTTGGCTTTGGAAGTGGGAAAACTCTAAAAGTTTCATTAGCTAATTCTACGTTTTTACCATTATCATCTGTAGCAGAAACTATTAATTTAGCTTCTTTTGCCCTTCCATTAGTTACAGTTGCTATGTAATAACCTTTACTGTCAGGACCTTTAACTGAACACCCTCTTCCAGAAAGTCTAATAGATTCAGGTTTGTAGCCAGATGCAGATACTTTTATTCTATTATTCCATCCAATGTATAAAACTTGTAAATCAGCTGCAGAAACAGCTGCATTTGGAGAACCAACAGAGTAATTAAATTTCCATGGTTTCCATTTTTTAACTCCTTTTTCTTTTACAGCAATGAATCCAGCAAGTGTATGATCTCCAACCGAACCTGTTATAGAAACGCTTTGTCCGGCACGGCCTTTAAAAGATTTCATGTTAGCCAAATCTTGTTCTGATTCGTTTTTAGACAACTGTGAAGTGTCATCTACCCAATATTTCAATTCCATTGCTTCAGAAGAGTCATAAGCAGCAATCATAACTCTTAGTGAAAGAGAATCACCTTGGTTGATGTAACTGGTTGCAGAGAAAGCTAATGGATCGATTTTATTAAAATTAAAGGATTGTACTTTTACTCTAGAATTAATTAATTGAGATGCTAGTGTTTGTACTCCTAACACATCCGATCTAACAGATGTCATAACGGCAGATGCAGCAACAATTGGAGCATGATCAAACTGACCAAAGATCCATGGATACTCTTCTCCATGGTTCATTACCTTTTTAGGAATAGTCATTCTAACATAAATATTCCTTACAGTTTCAGCATCTTTTGGATCTAATTTATTTTCTGCAATTTCAAATTCAATTACAGAATCTACAACAGCAGCAAATGCCTGTCTTTCACCCTCCGTAAGAAGAAAATCTGGATCTTTAATTAATGATGTGTCAAACTCATATTGATATACAATACCACCTTCTAAAGTGTCACTAGGATGATTAGCAATCAAGGCAATTAAATCGTTTCTATAATGAGTAATATTCTCCATCATATGTAGCCCTTCAGGTGCAATTTGTTCAAAACTTTCTCCTGCTAATAATCTAGTTGGAGTATCGTAATCATCTTTTTTGGTATAATTAGATAAATCACGTATGTGTATGTAGCCTTCGTCATCAATATCAAATAACGGATTATGGTATTCATTATTTTCTTCTTCTGAACCATGTAATTCGTGGTGTTCGTCTACTGCAATAAGCCCTAAGCTATTAACTTTATCAACAAGGGCTTTTAATCTAGTTTTTGCTTCGGCATTGTCGCTTATTATTGCTTCTTCAATTTCATCGAATTCTTCAAATTTAGTGTCTTGTGCAGCAGCTGATATTAAAAGAAATAAATTTCTTTTTACAATATCGTTACACATATGCCTTGTAAGTGAAACAATGGTATCGTTTGTATTTTTGTGGAATTCGACTCTAGCCAATTCATCAGGTGGAGCACCTGTTGCTTTAAGAGTAGCAAGTTTAGTCGCAAATATACCAGAAAGGTTGGTATTAAAGGCCTCTACTTGTTCAATACTTCCTTCTAATTTATTATTTAATGTAACAAAAGCATTAATGATTTCCTTAGATACATTCATAGCCAGAAGTGCCATAAGTACTAAGTACATTAACCCAACCATTTTTTGTCTCGGCGTTTCCTTACCTCCACCCATAATTTAATATTTTATTTATTACCGTTAATAATTACTTATTGACATTCATTGCAGACAACATATTTCCATAAACTGAGTTCAGGGCAGCTAGGTTAGATGTTAAATCAGACATAGTTTCTTTATACTTCTTAGTATCGTCAACAGACGACTGAAGATTGGATACAATATTAGAAATCCCAGTAGACATATCTTCACTAGCTTTTGAAAGAGCAGTAACACCTTCTAATTGCATCTCGTACAAATTATTTAGCTGTGTTAAGTTCCCTGAAACCTTATCTAATTGGTCACCAAAATTAGAATTTCCTGATGAAACAGAAGTAATTTCTTTTATAGAAGTTGCAGCTTGGTCGTAAGCATTAGAAAGTTCTCCAACTTTACTTGATGCTCCTTTTAAATTATCAACATACTCATTAGTTGCATCAGAAGCTGAACTTATATCACCTAATTTACCTGCATTATCACTTAAATTTTTCATTCCTGCACCTAAGCTTTCAATTAATTCAGGTTCAATCTTTGCTTTTGCTAACATATTATCTAATTGCTCAACAACAGATTCATTGCTTGAACCTGGCAATTCATTAGGACTGTGGTCGTCATCAGAATGACCTAAGGCTAGTTCAGGGTAAACTAGAGTCCAGTCAGTTTCTAAATGTAAAGGCTCGTGAGCAGATAACATAAAAATAGCTGCTTCAACTCCTAAACCTGCTATAAGCATAATACCTGCACCAGGCCAGTGTTGTATCTTAAACATTGCTCCAACTATAACTAGTGCACCTCCATAACCGTACACATATTTCATTATTGTTTTAAACTTCTTACTTTCAAAAAAACTATCTCCTGAACTCATAATTTTATTTTTTATTGATTTGTAATTATTAAATATTTTAATTTATTCTAAAAATCTCCCTCTCTATTTGGACCACCTCTTCCTAAGTAGTTCATAACACTTCTAAATCCAATGTAACTTTTTGCAGTATCTTGGTATTCATAAGTTCTGGTCCCTGTTTGAAGATAGTAACCTATATCTTTCCAAGAACCTCCTCTTATTACTTTTCTTTTCATTGAAGGTGGGTCATGATCTAAAGCATTATAAATATATTCTGTATTCATATCATGTCCATACTCATACATAGACTCGTCATAAGCAGTTCTACACCACTCTGCAACATTACCAGCCATACAATACAATCCAAAATCATTAGGATGGTACGAACTCGCTTTCACAGTATGAAAACCTCCATCTTCCATGTAACGTCCCCGAATAGGCTTAAAGTTACCTAAGAAACATCCTCTAGAATTCCTGGCATAAGGACCTCCCCATGGATATGGGTTATTATCTAATCCTCCTCTAGCAGCATACTCCCATTCTGTTTCACTAGGAAGTCTAAAATCTTGTACGTAAGCCTCGTAATTAGATTTTCTCCATGAGTTTAGTAATTGAGTTCTCCAAACATTAAAAGCATTACACTGTTGCCATGTTACACCAACTACAGGATATTCATCATACGCTGGATGCCAGAAATACATATTAGTCATGTATTCATTATTAGCATAGGTGAAATCATGAATCCAACATAAAGTGTCAGGATAAACGTTTATAACTTCTTTGATAATAAACCTTGAACGGTCTTCATGCCCTCTAATAGCGTTATTTTGACCTTTACTGTTTCTTACCCCTAGATTTAAATCTCTACCACTAACTTGACCTGGATCAACTGGAAAAGGCATATCCGGATTTTTCATTTTAACCCTATGGTCAGGATCTACTTCAGCAGCAGAATTTGAAATTCTTTTAACTAAAGGTCTTCCTTTTCTTGCAGCCTCTTGTAGATCAACCCAATAGTATTCAAACATTAATTTTCTAGTATCAATTTCTTTTCTAGAATAAAATCTATCACTTTCATTTAAGAACATAGATGCTAATAGAGGAGCGTATTCAATATTTTGCTCTTTTGCAGGATTAAAAGATATATAACTAAATCTTTCGTCCCAATTTAACTGCCACTCGTCTTCTCCTTTTTCTTGTAATTCATCATCATAAGTAGGAATTAAAAATCTATCAGGAAATTCTGCACCTAAAATTCTTCTAGCTATAGAATCTTTTACATAATTAACGAACTGACGATATTCATTATTAGTAATTTCTGTTTGGTCCATGTAAAATGCTGCAACAGAAACTGTTTTTGTTCTATTGTTATGGGTGTTGGGAACATCCTCATCACTTTGACCCATATTAAAAGCACCTGACTGTATATATAACATTCCATATGGATCTGCTTGATACCAAATAGGTCTGTTAGAAGCCCCTATTAAATGACCATTACTTGACTGTGTTGTACAACTAGAAATAGTTAATACGACCAAAATAAAATATAATAATTTCTTCATTTTAAAGCTTTTTATCTTTAATCCGGACCAAAAATGGCTTAACGGAACTCCTATAACGGTATTTGATTTAAATAGTTTCATTTTTTATAAAAATCGAGGATTTTTAGATTTTTCAACTGGCGCAGGCTTAGATATTTTAAAGTTGTAATTCAACATGATATCGTGAGAACCGTTACTGTAATTTCCTATAACACTTGTTGTTATTCCATATGCATAGCCTATTCTTAAAACACTTCCATCAGAAAATGGATGCTTATATCCTACCATAGGTGCAATTTCATCTCCAATTCTGTAAGTTAAACCTGCCCAAAGCATATTTTTATACAATGCATTAATATTTATGTCCATAATTGAAGAGGATGCGTCAGACTTTATTAAAATACTAGGTCTTAATTGAATGTCAGAACTTAAATCGTAATTAAACCCTGCAGTTACCCAATAATGGTGAACATTTTGAATATTTAAATCTTCCATGTTAAAACCACCTAAGTGAGTAGTAGAAAATCCGAAATATAACTCTTTGGTAGAATAGAAAAGTCCAATATTTATATCAGGTGTAGATTGAGACACGCTTCCTCCTTGTGTTCCTGCAACACCAGGAATTGAATTATCTAATTCCCAACTAGTTCCTGATGGAGTCCGCCATTCTGCATCGATACTTTTTTGAATAACACCAATACTTGCTCCAATACCTAATTGCCCTGCACCTAATGGTAAATGATAAGAATAATTCAACCTTGCAATACTGTTTTTCTCAAAGCCTAATTGATCAGAAACATAGGTTAGACCTAAACCTCCTCTAACCATCCCAACAGGAGCGTGCACATTCACCATTGCAGTTGTTGGACTACCTGAAAATCCAGACCATTGTTGTCTAGCAATCATAGTTGCGTTGATATTTTTGTTCATTCCTGCATAGCCTGGGTTGAAGGACAAATTATCAAACATATAGTGCGTTATTTGATAATCTTGTTGGGCAAAAGCAGATCCTGAAAGGATAGTAAGTAGTATATAAGTAATAGTTTTTTTCATTTATTCAATTGAATATCAATGTTTTAACACAATAAATCGGATAAATATTAAAAATTTATAATTTACGAAAATACAAAATTTAACTTGTAAATATAATAATTTATCAACTAATTTAACTTCCTGTAGGTCTTCCACCACAAATCGGGAATGACTCCGTTTTGAGCAATTTTATAATCTTCGTGGTTACAAGGAATCAAATGATGGCGCTCAAATTTAAAATCTTTTGTTGGTGGATAAGGAACTTCCAACCACCATCTTTCAGTCCTTTTACTTTTATGGAAAATAAGATTATGGTTAGAGTCCTCGTGATATACAGAATATTTAATTAAATCTTTTTTACTTCCTACTGGAAAATCGTTTTTTCTTTGTGAAAAGCCAATCACTAAAAAGAATATTAACTGTGCTACCAACTCAGCATCTACTTCACTAATATCGCCAGACTTTAAATTATAAAAGCCAACGCTTGAAATTTTATCACTTAATCCAGCATACTTAAGCATTTGACACATTTCGTTACCAAAAAAACCAT
The DNA here is from genome assembly GCA_038108155.1 of Flavobacteriales bacterium. GTDB lineage: Bacteria > Bacteroidota > Bacteroidia > Flavobacteriales_D > Parvicellaceae > MED-G20. The sequence continues at coordinate 13,058 of JAYNHP010000014.1, forward strand.
TTGGGTGATTGGAAGTACTATTTTCAAATTCGGAATTTCTCAAAGAAGATAAGTCGACACTTAATAGGTCTGTGTTTCTTAAAATGGGCTCCGATTTGGAAATAGAATTTTGTAGTTCCCCCAGTCGAATATAATCAAAAAACAATTCGTCAAAAAACCTTAAATCTTCTGGTCCAACATAATATTGCTGACAACCAAGGATAGAAAAATTAAATAAATTATTGGGACTATGAAGTAGCAAATGATTAATATAGTTTTTATCGGATATTTCTTGCTCTTGGTCAACAACAACATCAAAACTATGGTCAATACAAGTTAAATTAATAGGTTGCTCTAATTGCTCATATCCTAAATAGTTGGGAAAAGTTAAATCTTGAGACCCCCCTAACAAAACCAAAAGCTTGCTTCTTTTTTGAATTTCAAAAGTAATTTCTTTTAAAGCAGCATATGTATCCTTAAGGGATGAACCAGCGTCTAAAATACCAAGATCTGAAATAGTTAAGGATCCTTCCCATTTAAAATTATATAGCTTGTTTCTTATTGAGTAGTGGTCTATTTCGTTCTCTTTCTCACTGGAACTTCCTCTATTTTCATGAACTGTAAAAAATACAATATCAGACGATTCCCATTCAGGAAAACTTTTTACATGAGAATTAACAATGCTTCCAATTGAGTTTTTAGAAAACTCAATTGAATGAATTGGTTTGAAATAAATTTCAAGACTCATTTATTTTGCTTTTAAAAGTGATTTGGCTTCTTCTAAAGTTATTTTTGCAGGATCTTTTGCTGGTGCTAATTGTTTTTTCTTTTTACCAGAAACAACAAAGAACTTTCCCCATCTTCCTTTTTCAACTGAAATGCCCTCTTCCTCCCAGTTTTGAACGACTTTTTCTATTTCTTTTTTCTTCTTTGCTTCAATTAATTCTATAATATCTTCATTAGATAGATTGTCAAAATCGTATTTCTTATTTACATTAATAAATAAGTCATTCCATTTAATAAAAGGTCCAAATCTGCCTTTCCCTTTTGATACAGGAAGGTTTTCATATTCAGCAATTGGAGCATTTGCTGCTCTTTTTTCATTAATTAAAGCAATAGCATTTTCTAATAACACCTCATCGGGCTCTATACCCTTTGGAATTGAAACGTTCTCCGTACCAAATTGAATGTATGGACCAAATCTTCCAACTTTAATAGTAATCTCTAAATTTTCATGCTCTCCTAAAGATTTTGGATAATCGAATAATTTTAATGCTTCTTCTAAAGAAATTGTTTTAATATGTTGACCTTCTTTTAAACTTGCGAACTTTGGTTTTTTAGTCTCATCGGATGTTTCTCCAATTTGTGCAATAGGTCCATACTTTCCTAATTTAACATACAAAGGTTCACCACTTGCAGGATCTTTGCCAAGAAGTCTTTCACCATTGGCTCTTTCTGCATTCTCTTTAGTGTGTTCTATAGATTTATGAAATGGTGAGTAAAAACTGGACAACATATCTGTCCATAACAATTCACCTTTTGCAATGGAATCCAATTCTTTTTCAATATCTGCGGTAAAATTATAATCCATAATATTTTTGAAATGCTCCACCAGAAATTCATTAACCACTTCCCCAGTAGTTGTAGGAAAAAGTTTTTTTCTGTCTGCACCAAAATTTTCACTTAAATCAATTTTATTTATAATCTCTTCCTTTAATACAAGCTGCTTTACAGTTCTAGACTTGCCTTCAATATCTTTATTCTCCACATATCCTCTGTCTTGAATAGTTTTTATAGTTGGAGCGTAAGTTGATGGTCTTCCAATTCCTAATTCTTCCAGCTTTTTAACCAAAGATGCTTCGGTAAATCTTGCAGGGGGTCTGGAAAATTTTTGAGTTGCAGAAATTTCATTACAATTTAATATTTCTCCTTGAGAAACATCCGGTAACTCCTCATTTTTACTATCTAAATTTGCGGACTTATAAAGCTTTAAAAACCCTTCAAACTTAATTACTTCTCCAACGGTATTGAAATTTTGCTTTTGCTCGTTGTGGCCTATTTCAATTGTAGTTCTTTCAATTTCTGCATCACTCATTTGAGAAGCCATGGTTTTTTTCCAAATTAAGGAATACAATTTATCTTCTGGAGACCCATCTCCAATAGAACTAACTGAAAAATTTGAGGGCCTTATGGCTTCATGAGCCTCTTGAGCAGACTTATTCTTATTCTGGAATTTTCTAGGGTTTGAAAAATTAGAACCAAAATCTTTTTCAATTTGTTTTTGAATAGCAGTCATCGCATCATTTGAAAGACTCACAGAATCTGTTCTCATATAGGTAATTCTTCCAGACTCATAAAGCCTTTGGGCAACAGACATTGTCCTTGAAACATTAAAGCCTAAAACTCTACTAGCTTCTTGCTGCAAAGTAGACGTGATAAATGGTGCAGATGGTGTTCTTTTACCAGGTTTTTGTGTTATTTTTTTTACTTTAAATTCTTTACCCTTAGATAGCTCCAGAAAACTTTCAGCATCTTTATAAGTAGAAAAGTTAGATGCCAATTCTGCTTTAAACACAACACCCTTTGATTCAAACTCGCCAACGACTTTGAATGTCTCAATTGGTTGATGATTTACTATTTTATTTTCTCTTTCAACAATTAATTTTACCGTAACAGACTGCACTCTGCCTGCCGAAAGGCTTGGTCTAATTTTCCTCCACAAAACTGGAGACAATTCAAAACCGACAATTCTATCGAGAATTCTTCTAGCTTGCTGAGAATTTACTAAGTCTTCGTTTATTAGCCTTGGTGAGTCCACAGCTTTTAAAACCGCTTTTTTTGTAATTTCATTAAAAGTTATCCTTTTAGTATTATTAGAATTTAATTTCAATGCGTGTAATAAATGCCACGAAATTGCTTCTCCTTCACGATCCTCATCCGTTGCTAACCACACTGTTTTACATTTTTTAGCAATACTTAAAAGTTCGTTGACCACTTTTTTCTTTTCTTGCGGAACTACATATGTGGGATTAAAATTATTTTCAATATCAATGGGGTCTCCTTTTCTAGGTAATTCTCGGATGTGTCCGTAACAAGATTTTACAATAAATTCACTTCCTAAAAAACCCTCGATAGTTTTGGCTTTTGCAGGGGACTCTACTATTACTAAATTATTCATTTTAATACAATTTATTACACTAATAAAGGAATGCAAAGAAATAAAAAATATAGTTGATTGAACAAATCGCAATAAGAATTGATTAACTTTTTTTTAGGTATAAGTACAATAATTTATCAATAATTAACACTGTCATAATGGCAGTTAACAGATTTGAATTATCTTTGTGAAATATTTGTTTAAAATGGAAAAGATTATTTTAGAGGAAAAACAAGGAAATCCAACATTTAAAGTCAGTTTAAACAACAACTCTAAGAAACTTTACATAGAAAGTTATGGATGTCAAATGAATTTTTCTGATAGTGAAATTGTTGCCTCTATTCTGGATAAAAATGGATATAGCACAACAAGAAATCTTGAAGAATCTAATTTAATTCTACTTAATACTTGTTCTATTCGTGAAAAGGCAGAATTTACAGTAAGGAATAGACTTAAGTCTTTCAAAAAGCTTAAAAAACAAAATCCAAAATTAATTGTTGGTGTCCTGGGATGTATGGCCGAGAGAATGAAAGAATCTTTGCTTGAAGAAGAAAAACTGGTGGACTTAGTGGTAGGTCCGGATGCTTACAGAGATTTACCATCTCTTTTAGAAGAAGTGGAGGGAGGGCAAAAAAGCGTGAATGTATTGTTATCAAGAGAAGAAACTTACGCAGACATTAGCCCTGTAAGATTAGACAGCAAAGGAATATCTGGATTTATATCAATTATGCGAGGTTGTGACAACATGTGTTCTTTTTGCGTAGTTCCTTTTACAAGAGGCAGAGAGAGAAGTCGAAGTCCACTAACTATTGTTGCTGAGGCTAAAGACTTATACCAAAAAGGATACAAAGAAGTTATTCTTTTGGGGCAAAACGTAGATAGCTACAGATGGAATATTAATAAAAAAGAAGAAGTAATTGACCCAAATATTCCTACCACCAATTTTTCTGAACTTTTAGAAAAAGTAGCTCTTGTAGCTAAGGACTTGAGAGTTAGGTTTTCTACTTCACATCCTAAAGACATGACAGATGATGTTGTACACATGATGAAAAAATACCGGAATATTTGTAATTATATTCACTTACCTGTACAATCCGGAAGCTCCAAGATTCTTCAGAAAATGAATCGAGGTTATTCCAAAGAGTGGTATTTAAAAAGAATAAAATCAATTAGAGAAATAATCCCAGATTGTGCAATTTCTACAGATATAATTACAGGTTTTTGTGACGAAACTGATGAGGATTTTCAGGAGACTCTAGATCTTATGAAAAAAGTTGAGTTTAATTTTTCTTACATGTTTTATTATTCTGAGAGACCTAAAACTCTTGCAGAAAGAAAGTTTAAAGACAATATCCCCTTAGAAATTAAAAAGTCAAGACTTCAAAAAGTAATTGACCTTCAAAAAGAACACTCTTTAAAAAGCAATGAATCTTGTGTTGGGAAAATAATGGAAGTTTTAGTAGAGGGTCCTTCTAAGAAATCAGCTCTTGAATACTGCGGAAGAAATGATGAAAATTGCAAAGTTATTTTCCCTAAGGAGGACTCTAAAGAAGGGGATTACGTAAATGTATTAATTGAAAAATTTACATCTGCAACATTAATTGGTAAAATTATTTGAAAATGAATTTACAGACTGTTAAAAATAGATTTGGAATTATTGGAAACTCAGAGCCATTAAATAGAGCACTGGATGTAGCTATTCAGGTTGCTCCAACAGATATTACTGTATTAATAACTGGGGAAAGTGGCACTGGAAAAGAAAATATGCCAAAAATCATTCATCACTATAGTTCTAGAAAACATCACGAATATATAGCTGTAAACTGCGGTGCAATACCCGAAGGAACCATAGATTCAGAATTATTTGGACATGAAAAAGGAGCATTTACAGGGGCAACAGACAGTAGAAAAGGGTACTTTGAAGTTGCAGACGGAGGAACTATATTCTTGGACGAAGTTGGTGAACTTCCTCTCCCCACACAAGTTAGACTTCTGAGAGTTCTTGAGACTGGGGAGTTTATTAAAGTTGGGGCTTCTAAAGTCAAAAAAACAGATGTTAGAATTATTGCTGCAACTAATGAAAATGTTCAAAAAGCTATTCAAAAAGGAAAATTTAGAGAAGATCTATTTTATAGATTAAGTACTGTTCCTATTTTCTTAGAACCTTTGAGAGAAAGAAAAAATGATATCCATTTACTATTTAGGAAGTTCTCTGCAGATTTTGCTGAAAAATATAGAATGCCTGGAATTAGACTAAATCAAAAAGCTGTAGAAATACTAGAAAAATATTCATGGCCAGGGAATATTAGACAACTAAAAAATGTAGCAGAACAGATTTCAGTTATTGAAAACTCAAGAGAAGTTGATGAACTTATTTTAACTAAATATCTTCCAGACATTGATTCTAGTAGAAATCTTCCGATGGTTATTGACGGCCATAAAGAAAGTGATAACTTTTCAGAACGAGATATTTTATATAAAGTACTTTTTGAAATGAAACAAGACGTTACAGAAATGAAAAGAGTTATTGTAGATCTTTTAAATAATAACAATTTGTCTAATAACGAAAAAACCGCATTGATCACAAAACTGAGTGATTCTTCGGCATTGGATAGGGAAATTAAATTTAATGAGCAACCAAACAATACAGTTTCTCTGCAAGAAGAAAACATTAGAGAAGAGCCCCCATCCTACAATATTTCGTTTCAAGAAAGTGTTGAAATTGAAGAATCTTTATCCTTAGAAGAAAGAGAAAAAGAACTTATTCAAAAAGCACTTAAAAAACACAACGGTAGAAGAAAAAATGCAGCAAAAGAACTTGGTATTTCTGAAAGAACTCTTTACAGAAAAATTAAAGAATTTGAAATTTTAAAATAAGTGAATAAACTAAAAATAATATTTGCAAGTATAATATTAACTAGATGTGCGCTTCCTCAATTTAGTTTTAAATCTGGCGGATCTGAAACCAAAGAAATTAATGCTAAAACAGTACAGGTAGATTATTTCGATAATAAAAGTGCAATTGGTGGTTCGTTTCTTGGAGCATCCTTCACAGAGAGTTTGCGGGATATTATGCAATCTCAAACAAAGCTTAATTTAGTAGCCAAAAATGGAGACTTGCAAATTAGTGGAGTTATTAAAAACTATATAATTAGCCCTGTGAACATACAAGCAGGAAGTGAGAGTGCGGCCCAAAACAGACTCAAAATGTCTATAAACGTAAACACTTATTATAATCAAAATGACTCTATTGGGCTTAACAATAGTGCGTTTAGTGCTTTTGTAGACTACGACGCAACATCAGACTTTAGCTCAATTGAAGAAGAATTAGTCGAAAACTTAAATTATCAAATTACCCAGGATGTTTTCGACAAAATATTTGGTGGAGAATGGTAGAATATCCATTGAAAAATATCAAGCAATTAATTGAGGAACCAGAAAAAGTATCTGAAAAAGAACTTAATTTTTTTTTCGATCTAACTTTAAAATATCCATTTTCAGGGATTTGCTTTTTGTTTTTGTCTAAAATCCTTAGACATCAAAATAGAATTGGTTTCGAAAAATCGCTAAATAGTACAGCACTTAGAATTGTTGATAGAAGCTTGCTATATGATAGAATTCATACCGTTAAAAAAATAAAAGAGGATAAAAAAAATGATTTTAAGACAGAAAAAAACAACGATTTAAATGTTTTAGAAAAAAATATTTACGGTAGCTTAATCCAAAACCAACTAATTAACGAATTAGAAAATCAACAAGAAGTATTTATTTCTAAAAAAGAAGACGAAAGGCCCATTAAAGAAATTATGTCTCTTAATGAGTGGTTACTTAATAAGCCCCGAAAAAAGTCTAGTTCTAGAGAAATGGAAATAGATAATATAATTAAGAATTTAAACAATAGAAAAATTTCTACTGAGAAAAAGAACTTTTATTCTGCTGCTAATGCAGCTAAAAATAGCTTAAAAGACAACCATGAGATGAATACTGAAACATTGGCTGAAATATATGTAAAGCAAGGTAATTACCCTAAGGCAATTGAAATCTATGAGCAATTGATGTTGTCTAATCCAGAAAAAAAACTTTTCTTTGCAAGCCGAATTAAGTACATTAAATTAAAAACACAACCATAATATGGGAACTTTATTAATGATATTATCAACTATTACCGCGATTTTGCTAATTGTAATAGTTTTACTTCAGAACTCAAAAGGTGGAGGGCTAGACTCTTCATTTGGAAATGTTAACCAGTTAGGTGGAGTTGCACAGTCCACAGAAACTATTGAAAAAGCTACTTGGACTTTAGCAGCTGTTATGGGGTTTTTAAGCCTTTTAGCTGCATTTAACTTTGGCGGCGGCAATAACGAAATTTCAACCGACATAGACAAAAATGAAGGAATTAGTCTACCTTCCTCTGGTGATCCAATCAATATTCCAACTGATTTACCTAATTAAATTAGTGTCAGGATGTCATTTTTTGTCCTTAGCAAGGCCAAATTGTCCATATTCCAATTAGTATAATTTTATGGCACAAAATGTGCTATAAACAAAATATAAATATTAAATAATAAACAATGTCTATAAATGTAAAACCACTAGCTGACAGGGTAATTATTGAACCATCTGCTGCCGAAGAAACTACAGCAGGAGGAATTATAATTCCTGACACAGCAAAAGAAAAACCAAAAAAAGGAAAAGTAGTTGCTGCTGGAAGCGGTAAAAAAGATGAACCTGTAACTGTTAAAGTAGGTGAAACTGTGCTGTATGGACAATACAGCGGAACAGAAATTAAAATTGATGGAAGTGATTATCTTATTATGAGAGAAAGCGACATTTTTGCAATTGTTAAATAATTAAATAAAATAAAAATGGCTAAAGAAATAATATTTGATGTAGAGGCAAGAGATAGACTTAAAAATGGAGTTGATGCACTTGCAAATGCGGTAAAAGCAACATTAGGACCTAAGGGAAGAAACGTTGTAATTGATAAGAAATTTGGTGCTCCACAAGTAACTAAAGATGGAGTAACTGTAGCTAAAGAAATTGAACTCAAGGATTCTGTCGAAAACATGGGAGCTCAAATGGTTAAAGAAGTAGCATCTAAAACCAACGATACTGCTGGCGATGGAACTACAACTGCTACTGTTTTAGCTCAAGGAATAATTAGTGCAGGTTTGAAAAACGTTGCCGCTGGCGCAAATCCAATGGATTTAAAAAGAGGAATTGATAAAGCAGTAAAAACTGTCGTTGAAGAACTGAGAAAATTATCTAAAGATGTTGGTTCTGATAACGATAAAATAAAACAAGTTGCTACTATTTCTGCTAACAATGATGAAACTATCGGTTCTTTAATCGCAAAAGCAATGGAAGTAGTTGGAAAAGATGGTGTAATCACTGTTGAAGAAGCAAAAGGTACAGAGACGGATGTAAAAACTGTTGAAGGAATGCAATTTGACAGAGGATATTTATCTCCATATTTTGTAACTAATGCAGAAAAAATGATTGCAGACCTAGAAAATCCATACATATTAATTTACGATAAGAAGATTTCAAATATGAAGGATCTTCTGCCAGTTTTGGAACCAGTTGCTCAAACTGGAAAACCTTTATTAATTATTGCTGAAGATGTGGATGGTGAAGCATTAGCAACATTAGTAGTAAATAAAATAAGAGGATCTTTAAAAATTGCTGCTGTCAAAGCTCCTGGTTTTGGAGATAGGAGAAAAGCAATGCTTGAAGATATTGCTATTTTAACTGGGGGTACTGTGATTTCAGAAGAAAGAGGATTTAAAATGGAAAACACCACTATAGATATGCTTGGAACTTGTGAAAAAGTTGAAATTGACAAAGACAATACTACTTTAGTTAATGGGGCAGGGAAAAAAGATGATATCTTGGCTAGAACCAACCAAATTAAAGCTCAAATAGAAACAACAACTTCAGATTATGATAAAGAAAAGCTGCAAGAAAGATTGGCAAAATTAGCTGGTGGTGTTGCAGTTCTTTATGTAGGTGCTGCTACAGAAGTTGAAATGAAAGAGAAAAAAGACAGAGTAGATGACGCCTTAGCTGCAACAAGAGCTGCAGTAGAAGAAGGAATTATACCTGGGGGTGGAGTAGCATATATTAGAGCTGCTACTTCTTTAGATGAGGACAGTGGAGAAAATGAAGATGAATGTACTGGTATTAAAATAGTTAAAAGAGCTATTGAAGATCCTTTAAGAACCATTGTAGAAAATGCTGGTGGAGAAGGTGCTATTATTGTTCAGAAAGTCAAAGAAGGTAAAGGTGATTTTGGATACAATGCTAGAACTGACAAATATGAATCACTTATGAAATCTGGGGTTATTGACCCTACTAAAGTTTCTAGAAGTGCATTAGAAAATGCCTCTTCAATTGCTTCAATGATGTTAACTACAGAATGTGTCATTTCTGATGAACCAGAAGACGAAGCTCCTATGCCTCCTATGGGCGGTGGAATGCCGGGTGGAATGCCAGGTATGATGTAGTATTTATATTATAATTTTAAAAAAGCCTCATTATAAAATGAGGCTTTTTTATTTAGAATTTTTAATAATGTCCTCCACAACTGTAGGGTCTAATAATGTAGAGGTATCTCCCAAACTAGATGTATCTCCTTCTGCAACTTTTCTTAGAATTCTTCGCATAATTTTTCCAGATCTAGTTTTAGGCAACCCTTTAACAAATTGAATTTTATCTGGTTTTGCTATTGAACCTATTTCCTTAACAACTGTCTCTATAATTTGCTCAGTTAGTTCATTTTCTGAAAGAGAATTTTTATCTAAGATAATATAGGCATATATACCTTGACCCTTAATATCGTGAGGAAAACCAACCACAGCACTTTCAATTACCAAAGGGTGCTCATTAATACCATTTTCAACTTCTGCAGTTCCTAGCCTATGACCTGACACATTAATTACGTCATCTACTCTACCTGTAATACGATAAAAACCATCGTGATCTCTTTTACAACCATCCCCAGTAAAATATTTTCCTGAATAATTAGAAAAATATACGTTTTTACATCTTTCATGGTCGCCATAAATAGTTCTAATCATACTAGGCCATGGGAACTTAATACATAAATTACCTTCAACATTATTTCCCAATAATTCGTCTCCATTTATATCCACTAAACAGGGCTGAATTCCTGGTAATGGAAGAGTAGCATAAGTAGGTTTGGTCTTTGTAATATTTGAGAGTGGAGATATTAAAATTCCACCTGTTTCTGTTTGCCACCATGTATCTACAATGGAACATTTTTCTTTTCCAATATACTTATTATACCAATGCCAAGCTTCTTCATTAATTGGCTCACCAACACTCCCTAAAGTTTTTAAAGAGCTTAAATCATATTTTTCTGGAAATTCATTACCACATGCCTGTAGAGCTCTAATTGCAGTAGGTGCAGTATAAAAAATATTTACTTGGTGTTTATCGCAGATTTCCCAAAATCTACCTGCATCCGGAAAAGTAGGAACCCCCTCAAACATAACTGTTGTAGCTCCAGCCAATAAGGGACCATAAACAATGTAAGTATGACCTGTAATCCATCCTATATCTGCAGTACACCAATAAATATCATTTTGGTTATATTGAAATACATTTCTAAAACTATACTCGGCATATACCATATAGCCTCCACAGTGGTGTTGAACCCCTTTGGGTTTTCCTGTAGAGCCTGATGTATATAAAATAAATAATGGGTCCTCAGAGTCCATCTGCTGAGCTTTGCAAAAACTACTAACTTTAGATGTTTCTTCTTTCCACCAAAAATCTCTTTTGGGCTTCATCGAAATATTTTCACCTGTTCTCTTAAGTACAATACAACTTTTAATACTTAAACACGATTCCAAGGCTTTATCTACAATTGCTTTTAGACATAATTGTTTGGACCCTCTATATGATCCATCACTTGTTAAGAGAATATTACAACTAGCATCATTTATCCTGTCTGCTAAAGCTTTAGCTGAAAACCCTGCAAAAACTACCGAATGTATTGCCCCAATTCTAGCACATGCTAAAGTAGCGATTGCTAGCTCTGGAACCATTGGCATGTATAAACAAATCCTATCTCCTTTTTTAGCACCATGATTTTTTAAAACATTTGCAAAAACACTTACCTTTTTATGAAGTTCTTTGTACGTTATTTTTATTACTTTCTCTTTTGGATCATTAGGTTCCCAAAGAATCGCAACCTGATTTGGTCTTGTTTCTAAATGTCTATCTAAACAGTTCTCAGTTATATTTAACTTTCCACCAACAAACCATTCCACTTTAGGAGTGTCAAATTCCCAATTAAGAACCTTTGTCCATTTAGACATCCATTGAAAAGAAGATGCCTTATGCTCCCAAAAACTTTCAGGATTATCGATACTTTCTTGGTAATTTTGATAATATTCTTCTAAACTCTCTATTTTCTTCATGCAAAATTTTTATTAAAATAATAAAAAAATAGAAAAACTTAATCTAAAAAGATCCACCTGAGTCCAAACTTCAAACAACGATCTGCAATGGGAAAATGAAAAGCAGAAAAATAATCGAATCCTGTTAATCCAGAATTTAAATGAGTAACCATGATAAATACTGTGACACTTTTAATTTGAGTTTTTGCTAATAAATCTACCATAAAATAGGACGGTTGTGTCCGCTCATTACTAATTGTAAACTGATTTAGTTCTGAGGAATATCCTGGCAGAGTATAACTACTAAAAACCTTAGCATTGATTCCTAGAGATAACTTTAAATTACTTTTTTCATTTCCAAAATTGTAATTGAATTTTACCTGCCCTACCCAGTCAGGTAATTGCAAAATTTGAGCTCCACCCTGATATTGATAGACAATTTCAGTATATAAATTATATTTTTTCTTAATCAAATTATAATTTAATGAAGATTGAATGACTTGTAATGATGAATCAAATTGTGATGGCTCAGAATATTCAGTAAAATATATTGGCTTATAAGCCTGACTAATTTGTGACTTCAAAGAAAATAAGCCTGCAGAAATTTTTGCAGAAGCGTTCCAAAATAAAATATTATTGAACTGTTTGTTATCCCACAAGTGGTGATTGCTTTGGTAATTATTTATTTCAAAAACTGGTCTAAATTCACTTAAATCCGCAGATAATTTCAATTTTTTATTTTTCAAAATAAAACTTTCATAAAGCAAATTAATTTCATAATTATTCTTTTTATAACCCAAAGGATAAAAGTTACCACCTAATCTAAAAGAATTATTTCTTTTACTTTTACTAAAACCTAAACACACAGACTGATTGGTTAAAATGGTATCTATTAGGTTGTTTTTATAAGATAAAATTTCTGAATCCCATCCAAGGTTGAAATTCTGAACTATTGAGTCTTTATTTGAAGTTATATTATATCTAAAAGAACTATTAAAAACATCTAATGAAATGGTATCGTGTGTGCTTTCAGTACTGTAATAATTATTAAGAAATAAATCTGGATTGAGACTGTCAAAATAAACTCTAGTAATTCTTTGAAAGGAATTATTAAAACTAATATTTTTAATATTTAAAATAGTTGAATCATTTTTTGAAGAGCTAAGAATCCAATTTTGATTTATATATGACTTCAAAAGTCTGTTAGTGGTATAGGAGTTTTGCATATTTACATTCAAAATCTTTCTATTACTTTCAAAATCATTAGAATTGATAAAATTTGAGTCATTAGTTAAACCTCCATTAAGTTGGTTGTAAAGTCTTTGATGTTTTAATCCAAAATTCATATTGTAGGTTGAATCTCTAGATCTATTATTAAAAGAAAACTGGAAATAATTATTATTCGTTGACTGGTTGGAATAATAGCCATCGTGACTTCTTTTTAAAAATGAAACTGCATATCCAAATCTGTTGGAAACGGATTGACTATGGTATAAAGAAAGATTCTGTTCTGATTCATTTCCAAGAATATATTGTGCATCGACAATAGGAATATTACTATTTACAAAATAGATATCCTCTTGCTCAGAAAAAAACATGTAATGTTTGTCGAAAATAGACAATTTATCATGGTTAAATTTTAATGACCTTTGAACACTTCCTGGTCCTCCTAGAAATATATTATACAAGTTAGAATCTGGGAATAAGGACATTTGATTCCAAGATTGAGAAGTTTTAACAGTGTCGCTAAAGCTAAAAAAAGTACTAAAAAATGAAATAAAAAGTAAAGTAATACAGATTCTCATTGTTTAGTGAAAATATAAAAAAAGGCCATAACTATTTAGAAATGGCCTTTATTAAAAAGTATAAAAATAAAATTAAGCTTGAGTGGCAGGACCCCCAAAATTTAATGGAAATGGGGATGCTTGATCAGTTTCTTTTATTTTTCCGTGGTTATTCTCATACTTTGATAAATTGTCAGATAATGCACGATGTAATTTCTTAGCATGCTCAGGTGTCATCACAATTCTAGACTTAACCTTACCTTTAGGTACACCAGGCATTATTCTTATATAATCTAAGATGAACTCTGAAGAAGAGTGTGTTATAATCGCTAAATTGGAGTAAATTCCCTCGGCAACTTCTTCAGAAAGTTCAATATTAATACCCTGTTGTTTTTTCTCTTCAGACATGGATTTAACCTTCAGTTTTTTCTTCGATAATTTCCTCTTCTTTATTAGTCATTCTGTTTAAATCGTCAACGGAACCAACCAATAAATCTCTGAATTTTTTCATGCCAGTACCAGCAGGAATTTTGTGACCAACAATAACATTTTCCTTAAGACCCAACATATGATCGACCTTACCGCTAACAGCAGCTTGGTTAAGTACTTTTGTAGTTTCTTGGAAAGATGCTGCAGAAATAAAGCTATCCGTATGTAATGAAGCTTTGGTTATTCCTTGCAACAGTGGTTCTGCGGTAGCTGTCATAGCATCTCTAGATTCTACAGGTTTAGCATCGTTTCTCTTAAGAGCTGAATTCTCATCTCTTAATTTTCTAACAGAAACAATTTGACCTGCTTTGAGCTCAGTAGATCCTCCTGGATCAGTAACTACTTTTTTACCGAAAATTTTATCATTTTCAACCATAAACTCCCATTTATTAACAGCATTGTTTTCAAGGAATTTAGTATCCCCTGCTTCGTTAATCAGAACCTTTCTCATCATTTGTCTTACAATTACTTCAAAGTGCTTGTCATTAATTTTCACACCTTGTAATCTATAGACTTCTTGAATTTCATTAACAATATATTCCTGAACAGCAGTAGGCCCTTTAATTGAAAGAATATCTTTTGGTGTAATGGCACCATCAGAAAGAGTTTGACCTGCCTTCACAAAATCATTTTCCTGAACTAAAATATGTCTAGACAATGGAATTAAGTATTTCTTAATCTCTCCAGTTCTTGCTTCAATAATAACCTCTCTATTACCACGCTTGATTCTTCCATATGACGCAACACCATCAATTTCAGAGACAACAGCAGGATTAGAAGGATTTCTTGCTTCAAACATTTCAGTTACTCTTGGAAGACCCCCAGTAATGTCACCAGATTTTCCAGACATTCTTGGTATCTTAACCATTATATCACCAGATTTAATATTATCACCGTCTTTAACAATAATATGTGCAGCTACTGGAAGGTTGTAAGATTTAAGCTCATTCCCAGTTTTATCTTCAACAGATATAGTTGGAATCATCTTTTTATCTCTATTTTCTTTAATTACAATTTCTGTAAATCCAGTTTGCTCATCTACTTCCTCTCTGTAAGTTACTCCTTCAATTAAATTATTGAACTTTAAAATACCTTCAAATTCAGAGATAATTACTGCATTATAAGGATCCCACTTACAAATAACATCACCCTTTTTGAGCTTGTCCTTGTGAGAAACAAATAATTTAGATCCGTAAGGAATATTAGCAGTCATTGAAACATTTTTAGATTTATCTATAATCTTTAATTCTCCAGCTCTTCCAATAACTATTGTTTCAATTTCACCTTCACTTGTGGTTCTATCAATAGTTCTTAATTCTTCCATTTCAATAACACCATCTGTTTTGGCAGAGATCTCAGCTTGATCAGCAATATTTGATGCAGTTCCTCCAACATGGAAAGTTCTAAGAGTAAGTTGAGTTCCTGGTTCTCCAATAGATTGAGCTGCAATAACTCCTACAGCTTCTCCTTTTTGAACCATCTTACCAGTAGCTAAATTTCTACCGTAACATTTTACACAAACTCCTCTAGTTAACTCACAAGTTAATACAGATCTTATTTGTACTTCATCTATACCTGCCTCTTCAATAGCAAATGCTGAATCTTCATTAATTTCCTCTCCTTCAGGAACAATAATTTCTCCTGTATTTGGATCTTCAATATCAAATAAAGCAACTCTACCTAAAATTCTATCGTAAAGATTTTCTACTATTTCATCACTCTTTTTTAGTGCCCCGACAGTAAGCCCTCTAAGAGTGCCACAATCAAGATGGTTGATAACTACATCTTGGGCAACATCTACCAATCTTCTAGTTAAATAACCAGCATCTGCAGTTTTAAGAGCAGTATCTGCAAGTCCTTTTCTAGCTCCGTGAGTAGAAATAAAATATTCTAAAATTGACAACCCTTCTTTAAAGTTAGATAAAATAGGATTTTCAATAATGTCTTGTCCTCCTGTAGCACCAGATTTTTGAGGCTTGGCCATCAACCCTCTCATACCTGATAGCTGACGGATTTGCTCTTTTGATCCTCTAGCTCCAGAATCCATCATCATGAAAATAGAGTTAAATCCTTGTTGATCGGATTTTAGCTTCTCCATTAACGTATGGGTTAATCTTGAGTTAGTATGTGTCCAAATATCAATGATTTGATTGTATCTTTCATTGTTAGTAATTAGACCCATATTGTAGTTCAACTTAACCTCGTCCACTTCTTTTCTAGCTTTCTCAATCAAAATATCCTTCTCTTTTGGAACAACAACATCTGATAAAATAAAGGATAGACCACCTTTAAATGACATTTGATATCCCAAATCTTTTATATCATCTAAAAATTTTGCAGTATTAGGAACTCCAGCAATTTTGATAATTTTAGTTAAAATATCTCTAAGGGCTTTTTTAGTTAATAGTTCATTGATAAAACCTACTTCTCTTGGAACTAATTCATTAAATAATATTCTACCAGTTGTGGTTTCAACAATTTCAGTTACATCTTCACCATTTTTATAGTTGTTAATCTTAACCTTAATTGGGGCATGTAGATCTAACTTTTTCTCGTTGTAAGCAATTTTAACTTCTTCTGGAGAATAAAAAGTCATATTCTCTCCTTTGACAATATGATCTTCTGTAGAAGTTCTAATTTTGGTAAGGTAATATAATCCTAAAACCATATCCTGAGAAGGAACAGTTATTGGAGCTCCATTAGCAGGATTTAAGATGTTATGAGAAGCCAAAATTAATAACTGTGCTTCTAAAATGGCTGCATTTCCTAAAGGAACATGAACAGCCATCTGATCACCATCAAAATCTGCATTAAAAGCAGTACAAACCAAAGGATGAAGCTGAATAGCTTTTCCCTCTATTAATTTAGGTTGAAATGCCTGAATTCCTAATCTGTGTAAGGTAGGAGCTCTATTCAAAAGAACTGGATGTCCTTTCAAAACATTTTCTAAAATATCCCAAACAACTGGTTCTTTTTTATCCACTATTTTTTTAGCTGATTTTACTGTCTTTACAATTCCTCTTTCAATCATTTTTCTAATGATAAAAGGCTTGAATAACTCAGCGGCCATTCCTTTAGGAAGCCCACATTCGTGCAGTTTTAAAGTTGGACCAACAACAATTACAGATCTAGCAGAATAATCTACCCTTTTACCAAGAAGATTTTGTCTAAACCTACCTTGCTTTCCTTTAAGACTATCAGACAAAGATTTTAAAGGTCTATTCTTTTCTGTCTTAACAGCACTAGATTTTCTTGAATTGTCAAAAAGTGAATCTACAGATTCTTGTAGCATTCTTTTTTCATTTCTTAAAATAACTTCTGGTGCTTTAATTTCTATCAATCTTTTTAAACGATTATTTCTAATAATAACCCTTCTGTATAAATCATTTAAATCAGAAGTTGCAAACCTTCCGCCATCTAAAGGAACTAATGGTCTTAATTCTGGTGGAATAACTGGAACAACCTTAACTATCATCCACTGAGGATTATTTTCGATTCTACTATTAGCATCACGGAAAGATTCTATAACCTGTAATCTTTTGAGAGCCTCATTTTTTCTTTGCTGTGAAGTTTCGTTGTTAGCTTGATGTCTTAACTCATAAGATTTAGAATCCAAATCTTCTCTTCCCAATAAATCGTGAAGACCTTCTGCCCCCATTTTTGCAATAAATTTATTAGGATCTGAATCTTCTAAATACTGATTTTCCTTTGGCAATACATCCAAAATGTCTAGATATTCTTCTTCAGTGAGAAAGTCCAGTTTCTTTAGAGGTTCACCTTCTGCATTTTTAGCATCACCAGCTTGAATAACTACATATCTTTCATAGTAAATAATTTGGTCTAGCTTTTTTGTCGGAAGACCAAGCAAGTATCCAATTTTAT
This sequence comes from Flavobacteriales bacterium, assembly GCA_038108155.1. Lineage (GTDB taxonomy): Bacteria > Bacteroidota > Bacteroidia > Flavobacteriales_D > Parvicellaceae > MED-G20. The sequence goes on from JAYNHP010000014.1 coordinate 30,775, forward strand.
TTGGCAGAGATCTAAAATACCAAATATGGGCAACAGGTACAACTAAAGCAATATGACCCATTCTTTCTCTTCTTACCTTTTTCTCAGTAACCTCGACACCACATCTATCGCAAACTATACCTTTATATCTAATTCTCTTATATTTTCCACAATGACATTCGTAATCTTTAACAGGTCCAAAAATTCTTTCACAAAACAAACCATCTCTTTCGGGCTTGTAGGTTCTATAATTAATGGTTTCAGGCTTTAAAACCTCTCCATGAGATCTTTCTAATATAGATTCTGGGGAAGCTAAGCTGATTGTTATTTTACTAAAATCACTATTGAATTTTTTGTCTTTTCTAAAAGCCATTTTTTTATTTTATCTATTGTGAATATTAATCTAAATCTATATTTAATCCTAATCCTTGTAATTCATTAAGCAATACATTGAATGATTCTGGAATTCCAGGGTTAGGTAAGTTCTTACCTTTGACAATACATTCATAAGCTTTTGCTCTTCCTTGAACATCATCGGATTTAACGGTCAAAATTTCCTGTAGAACGTTAGAAGCTCCATAAGCCTCTAATGCCCAAACTTCCATTTCTCCAAATCTTTGACCTCCAAATTGAGCTTTTCCACCAAGAGGTTGTTGTGTAATCAATGAGTATGGACCTATGGATCTTGCGTGCATTTTGTCATCTACCATATGGCTTAATTTAAGCATATAAATAATACCAACTGTAGCAGGCTGGTCAAATCTTTCCCCAGTTCCTCCATCATATAGATATGTTTTTCCATTTCTAGGAATACCAGCTTCGTCCGAATATTTGTCAATTGCATCTAACGATGCACCGTCAAAAATAGGAGTAGAGAATTTTAGACCTAATTTTTGTCCAGCCCAAGCCAAAACAGTTTCATAAATCTGTCCCAAGTTCATTCTTGAAGGTACCCCAAGAGGATTTAAAACAATATCAACTGGTGTTCCATCTTCTAAGAATGGCATGTCTTCTTCTCTAACTATTCTAGCAACGATTCCTTTATTACCATGTCTACCAGCCATTTTATCACCAACCTTAAGTTTTCTCTTCTTAGCTAGGTAAACTTTAGCCATTTGAATAATACCATTTGGCAACTCGTCTCCAACTACTATTTGAAACCTCTTACGTTTGTAATCTCCTATAAGCTCTGTAGCCTTTAAATTGTAATTATGTAAAGTAGTATCAACTAATTCATTTACTTGCTCATCCTTAGTCCAATTTTTTGAATTAATATGAATGAAATCAATTGATTTTAGTGTTTTTTCTGTAAACTTTACACCTTTCTTAATCACTTGCTCTTTGAAAACATTAATAACTCCTTCTGATTTATTATCTCCAAGAATTAAAAGTAATTTTTCAATTAATGTTGATTTCAATTCGGCTTGTTTCATTACCTCTTCAGCGTCTAGTTGCTCAATGATAGGCTTATCAGCTGCTTTAGACTTTCTATCTTTGATAGCCTTTGAAAACAATTTCTTATCAATAACAACACCTGTAACTGATGGAGATACTTTTAAAGAAGCATCTTTTACGTCACCTGCTTTATCACCAAAAATCGCTCTAAGTAATTTTTCTTCAGGTGTAGGATCGCTCTCTCCTTTAGGAGTAATTTTACCAATTAAAATATCTCCTTCTTTTACCTCCGCTCCTACTCTAATAATTCCATTTTCATCTAAGTCTTTCGTAGCTTCTTCACTAACATTAGGAATGTCAGCAGTAAGTTCTTCAAGACCTCTTTTGGTATCTCTCACATCCAAGCTATATTCATCTACATGAACACTAGTGAAAATATCATCTTTTACTACTTTTTCAGAGATAACAATAGCATCTTCAAAGTTGTATCCCTTCCAAGGCATAAACGCAACTTTCAAGTTTTGACCCAAGGCTAATTCACCATTATCGGTACCATAACCTTCAACTAAAACCTGACCTTTAACAACTTTATCACCTTTTTTAACAATTGGTCTTAGATTAACTGAAGAACCTTGATTTGTTTTCTGAAATTTAGTAAGATTATATACTTTGGTATCTGTATCAAAACTTACCAATATATCATCTTTCGATAATTTGTACTTTAAATGAATTTCTCTAGAATCAACATAAGAAACTACTCCGTCTTTTTCAGCATGAATTAAAACTCTAGAGTCTCTAGCTACCAATTCTTCAATACCGGTTCCAACAATTGGAGCAGTTGGATTAAGTAAAGGAACTGCCTGACGCTGCATGTTAGATCCCATCAATGCTCTGTTTGCATCATCATGCTCTAAGAATGGAATACAAGAAGCTGCAATTGAAGCAATTTGATTAGCACCAACATCAATTAAATTAATTTCTTCTTTGGGTGGCAAAGGGAAATCTCCCATAAATCTTGAAATAACATTGTCATTTTCAAAAACACCTTCTTTTGTGATTTGCGCATTTGCCTGCGCAATATATTTATTATCTTCTTCCTCAGCAGAAAGATAAATTGGTTCAGATCCTAAATTAACTTTACCATTTTTTACTTCTCTGTAAGGAGTTTCAATAAAGCCAAGTCTGTTTACTTTCGCATACACACATAGCGAGGAAATCAAACCAATATTTGGTCCTTCTGGTGTCTCAATTGTACACAGTCTTCCGTAGTGAGTGTAGTGAACATCCCTAACTTCAAAACCTGCTCTTTCCCTTGTAAGTCCTCCAGGCCCGAGAGCAGAAAGACGTCTTTTATGAGTGACTTCTGCCAAAGGATTGGTTTGGTCCATAAACTGTGAAAGTTGGTTAGTTCCAAAAAATGAATTTATCACACTAGAAAGTGTTTTTGCATTTATCAAATCAATTGGAGTAAAGACTTCATTATCTCTAACATTCATTCTTTCTCTAATTGTCCTTGCCATTCTAGCTAAACCTACACCAAACTGAGAGTATAATTGCTCACCTACAGTTCTAACTCTTCTGTTGCTTAAATGGTCAATATCATCAACATCAGTTTTAGAATTAATTAGCTCTATCAAGTATTTTACAATTGAAATTATATCAGTCTTTGTAAGAACTTTTTGAGTTTCTTCAATATCTAAACCTAATTTTTTGTTAATTCTATATCTTCCAACTTCACCAAGGTCGTATCTTTGTTCAGAGAAAAATAGTTTGTCAATTACCCCTCTTGCAGTCTCTTCATCTGGTGGCTCAGCATTTCTAAGCTGTCTGTAAATATGCTCAACTGCTTCTTTTTCTGAGTTTGAGGTATCTTTTTGTAAAGTATTGTAGATAATTGCAAAATCTGCTGTGTTAATATTTTCTTTATGAAGAATAACAGTTTTTACTCCGGCATCTTCAATCATGGCAACGTGCTCTTCTTCAATTATTGTTTCTCTATCAATTAAAACTTCATTTCTTTCAATAGATACAACTTCGCCTGTATCTTCATCTACAAAATCTTCTACCCAAGATTTAAGCACTCTTGCAGCAAGTTTTCTGCCATTAATTTTTTTAAGATTTGCCTTAGTGACTTTTACTTCATCGGCTAGATCAAAAATTTCTAAAATATCTTTATCGCTTTCATAACCTATAGCTCTAAAAAGTGTTGTGACAGGTAATTTTTTCTTTCTATCAATATAAGCATACATAACACTATTGATATCGGTAGCAAATTCTATCCAAGAACCTTTGAATGGAATTACTCTCGCTGAATATAATTTAGTTCCATTAGCGTGTCTACTTTGACTAAAAAAGACACCAGGAGAACGGTGTAACTGAGAAACTACAACTCTTTCTGCACCGTTAATAATAAATGAACCTTTTGGGCTCATGTATGGAATTGTACCTAAATAAACTTCCTGTACAATAGTTTCAAAATCTTCATGTTCTGGATCTGTACAATATAATTTCATTACCGCCTTTAAAGGAACGGAATATGTAAGACCTCGATCAATACATTCTGTAATGGTATATCTTGGAGGATCAATAAAATAATCTAAAAATTCTAGTACAAATTGATTCCTCGTATCAGTAATTGGAAAATTTTCAGAGAATACTTTAAACAATCCTTCCTCAATTCTATTTTCGGAGGTGGTTTCTAATTGAAAAAATTCTTGAAATGATTTTATTTGAATATCTAAAAAATCTGGATACGAAAAACGGTGCTGACTGGATGCAAAGTTTATTCTTTCTGTAGTTTTATTTGATTTAGTCAATGTCTTGTAAATTTAGTTATTATGTATTAAAAAAAGGGTATAGGTCTAAGAATACTTAGACCTATAGTTCAATAAAAAAATTGAATTACTTCAATTCAACCTCAGCACCAGCTTCTTCTAAAGCTTTTTTGATGCCATCAGCCTCGTCTTTTCCAACACCTTCTTTGATAGCTTTAGGAGCTCCATCCACTAATTCCTTAGCCTCTTTAAGTCCTAATCCTGTAAGTTCTTTTACAGCTTTTACTACCTGTAGTTTAGATCCACCGGCTGCAGTAAGAATAACATCAAATTCTGATTTTTCTTCTCCACCACCAGCATCTCCACCAGCACCTGGTGCTGCTACTGCAACTGCTGCTGCAGCTGCAGGCTCAATACCATGCTCTTCTTTTAAAACTGCTGCTAATTCATTTACTTCTTTAACAGTTAAGTTAACTAACTCTTCTGCCATTGCTTTTATATCTGCCATTTTATTTGTTTTTAAAATTTGTTTTTTTATTTAATTTTTTATGCTTCTTTTTCTGAAAGGGTTTTAACTAATCCAGCAATTTTTCCTTTGCTTGAGGTTAGAGCTGAAATTACATTTTTAGCTGGTGATTGTAATAATCCTATAACTTCTCCAATGAGTTCGTCTTTAGATTTAATATCAGCTAGTAAATTCAATTGATCATCACCTATATAGATTGATTCTTCAACAAATGCACCTTTTAAAACTGGCTTATCGCTTTTCTTACGAAAATCTTTAATCAGTTTTGCAGGTAAATTTCCCGTGTCCGATAGCATAATTGCTGTTGGACCAGGCAGAATATCATACAATTCTGTGAAGTCTTTTCCCTGTACATTTTCCATTGCCTTCTTGAGCAATGTGTTTTTAACAACGCTAAGTTTTATGTTTTTTGCAAAACACTGTCTCCTAAGAGAACTAGTAGCTACTGCATCAAGATTAGAGATGTCAGCAATATAAATAATATTGTTTTCATCTAACCTTTTGCTTAGGTCATCAATCATTACTTGTTTTTCTTCTCTTTTCATTATATAATGTTTTGATGATTAAGCTTCAACACTTTTAGGTTCAATTTTAACCCCAGGACTCATGGTGCTAGAAATTGTCACACTTCTAAAGTAAGTCCCTTTGGATGATGAAGGTTTTAATTTAACTAATGCAGCTAAAAACTCTTTTGCGTTATCAATAATTTGATTTGACTCAAATGATGCCTTACCTATCGGAGAATGAATAATACCATACTTATCAACCTTGAAATCAATTTTACCTGCTTTAACATCTGTTACAGCTTGTCCAACATTCATAGTTACGGTTCCAGTTTTTGGGTTTGGCATTAAACCTCTTGGACCTAAAATTCTTCCAAGAGCACCAACTTTACCCATAACTGAAGGCATAGTAATAATTACATCTACGTCTGTCCAACCCTGTTTGATTTTGTCGATATATTCGTCAAGACCTACAAAATCTGCACCTGCATCGGTTGCTTCTTTTTCTTTGTCTGGGCTACACAAAACTAAAACCTTAACATCTTTTCCTGTACCGTGAGGTAGTGAAACTGTTCCTCTAACCATTTGGTTAGCTTTTCTAGGATCAACTCCTAACTTAACCGCGAGATCTACAGTTGAATCGAATTTTTGTTTTGTAATATCCTTAACAATTTTTGAAGCATCCTCTAACGAGTAAGATTTCTCTACGTCGAACTTCGATAAGGCTTCCTTTCTATATTTTGAGAGTTTCATTATTGTTAAATTTTATGATTAATTACTCCAAGGAGCTTTTCCTTTTACATTTAAACCCATACTTCTTGCTGTTCCTGCCATCATCCGCATAGCAGATTCAACAGTAAAACAATTTAGATCTGGCATTTTATCTTCTGAGATAGTTTTTATTTGATCCCACGTAATTGACCCAATCTTGATTTTATTAGATTCTGGAGAACCTTTTTTGATCTTTGCAGACTCCAATAACTGGACAGCCGCTGGGGGTGTTTTTACAACAAAATCAAATGACTTATCTGAGTAAACAGTAATTACACATGGTAATACCTTTCCTGCCTTTTCTTGAGTACGTGCATTAAATTGCTTGCAAAATTCCATAATATTCACCCCTTTTGCTCCTAGTGCAGGACCAACAGGAGGAGAAGGATTTGCAGAACCGCCCCTAATTTGAAGTTTTATTAATCCACTTATTTCTTTAGCCATCTTTATTTATTTATTAAACATGTAAAACGCCACAGGGAAGCTAACAGTATTGCTTTACAATTTCTTTATTATCCATCTTTCACTACTTGCATATAGTTCAATTCTAAAGGTGTTTTACGACCAAAGATTTTCACCATAACTGTAAGTTTTTTCTTTTCCTCATTAATATTTTCTATGATGCCGTTAAAATTATTAAACGGTCCATCCACTACCTTAACTGATTCGCCAACTACATATGGAATATCCATTTCCTCATCGCTGACAGCTAATTCATCAACTTTTCCTAAAATTCTATTAACCTCAGCTTGACGCATTGGAAGAGGATCTCCGCCTTTTGTTGCACCAAGAAACCCAAGAACATTTGTCATTGATTTAATAACATGCTCTACCTCACCTATTAAAGCTGCTTGTATCAAAACATACCCTGGAAAGTAATTCTTCTCTTTAGATATCTTCTTGCCTTTCCTTATTTGATATATTTTTTCTGTAGGAATCAAAACCTGTTCTACATAATCGTTTAAATTGTGACGATCGATTTCTAATTCGAGCAACTCTTTAACCTTCTTCTCTTTGCCACTAATAGCTCTAATAACATACCACTTTTTGGATATTTCAGTCATAATCTAATTATTGATAAAGTGATAAATAAAACCTAAAATTCCTCTCCAGTTAAAAGACTGTGCGTTATCAGTTACAGGCCAAATTCCAAAAACATAATCCATTAACCAAATGATAAAGGCCAAAATAACGCTAGTTACCAAAACAATAATTGAGCTAGTTTGTAGGTCTTGCCACGTTGGCCAAGAAACTTTATTTGAAAGTTCATGGACAATTTCTTCTATATAATTTTTTATTCCAGCCACTAATAAAATCTTTTAACTCGTTTGCACGGATGGAGAGACTCGAACTCCCGACACCTGGTTTTGGAGACCAGTGCTCTACCAGCTGAGCTACATCCGTATTATGCGTTTAAAGGCACTCTATTTCTAAAGCACCTTTAACAACACAAACTTTTTGTTTATACTAATCTAAAATTTCAGTTACCTGACCTGCTCCAACAGTTCTTCCACCCTCTCTAATAGCAAATCTTAGACCTATATCCATAGCAACACCAGTAATTAGTTCCACATCAATAGTAACATTATCACCAGGCATAACCATTTCTCTACCAGACTCCAGTTGGATAGTTCCAGTAACATCTAATGTTCTGAAATAAAACTGTGGTCTGTAATTATTGTGAAATGGAGTATGTCTTCCACCCTCTTCTTTTTTCAAAATATAAACTTCAGCCTTGAATTTTGCATGTGGAGTAATAGAACCTGGCTTGGCTATAACCATTCCTCTTTTTATTTGTTCCTTTTCAATTCCTCTTAAAAGCAAGCCACAGTTTTCACCAGCTCTACCCTCATCAAGAATTTTTCTAAACATTTCAACTCCAGTTACAGTAGAAGACAATTTCTCTTCACTTAAACCTACGATATCTACAGGATCACCAGTTCTAATGATACCTGTTTCAATTGCGCCTGTAGCAACAGTACCTCTACCAGTAATTGAAAACACATCTTCAACAGACATTAAGAATGCTTTAGCTTCATCTCTTACAGGTGTTTCAATCCAAGAATCTACTGTTTTCATTAACTCCAAAACTGAATCTACACCAGTTTGCTCACCATTAAGAGCACCTAAAGCAGAACCTTTAATAATTGGAGTGTCATTAAAATCATAAGATTCTAGTAGATCACTTAATTCCATTTCTACTAATTCAATCAATTCGTCATCATCTACTAAATCAGTTTTGTTCATAAATACAACAAGTCTAGGAACATTTACCTGCTTGGCCAATAAAATGTGTTCTCTAGTTTGTGGCATTGGACCATCTGTAGCTGCACATACTAAAATACCACCATCCATTTGAGCTGCACCAGTAACCATGTTTTTAACATAATCAGCGTGACCTGGACAGTCAACGTGAGCATAGTGACGATTCTCTGTTTCATATTCAACGTGCGCAGTATTAATTGTAATACCTCTTTCTTTTTCTTCGGGTGCATTATCTATCTGATCGAAATCTTGCTTACTAGCCAGTCCTGCATCAGAAAGCACTTTAGAAATTGCTGCAGTAAGAGTGGTTTTTCCATGATCTACGTGACCTATGGTACCTACATTTACGTGCGGTTTGGTTCTTTCGAAATTTTCTTTTGCCATTTCTTTTGTTGTTTAGTTACTAATTTATTTTTTTTATTTTTTATTTATTATAATTAAATGCCGTTAAGCAAATGAGCCAATGACGGGAGTTGAACCCGTGACCTCTTCCTTACCAAGGAAGCGCTCTACCCCTGAGCTACATCGGCAGTTCCATTAAAAAAGAGCGGGAGACGAGATTCGAACTCGCGACCCTCAGCTTGGAAGGCTGATGCTCTACCAACTGAGCTACTCCCGCAAAATGGACCACAAATGTAATACATAATAACATATCTATACTAATTAAAAATGATATTATGCCACATTGGTATTGGCTTAGGTGGGGAGAGCAGGATTCGAACCTGCGAAGGCGAAGCCATCAGATTTACAGTCTGACCTCGTTGACCGCTTGAGTATCTCCCCTGAAATACTTTTATGTAAAGAACTTAAAGCCGATGGAGGGACTCGAACCCACGACCTGCTGATTACAAATCAGCTGCTCTAGCCAGCTGAGCTACATCGGCAATTTACCCTTGCTTTGCAGAAAAGGTGTGCAAATTTATAAAAAGAAACAGTATATCTTACAAAGTGATGAAAAAAATTAGTTTTTTATGCTATTTTTTCCTTTATGCTTATTAATTTGCCTTCTAAGTGCATCTACTGCTTCGTCTGTTGCCTCTTCGAAGGATTTAGATTTTTTTCTTGCAAAAAGCTCTTTGCCAGGAACATTAATTTTAATTTCAACAAGCTTATTATTATTTGAATTAGCCCTAATTATTTTTAAAAAAACCTCGGAAACTAATATATTACCAAAAAATAAATTGAGTTTGTTGACTTTTTGACTTACAAAATTTATTAATTTTTGATCTGCTGAAAATTGAATAGATTGAACTTTTACTTGCATAATTTAAATTTTTAGCCACGAGGATGTGACTGTTTGTGAATAGATTTTAATTTTTGAAAAGTATTGTGAGTATATACTTGTGTCGCTGAAAGGTTTTCATGGCCTAAAATTTCTTTAATTGAATTTAAATCAGCCCCATTATTTAACATATGGGTAGCAAAAGTATGTCTTAGTATATGTGGACTCTTTTTATGTTTGCTTGACACCATAGAAAGATAATAATTTACTTTTCTGTAAACAAACTTTTCATAAAGTTTATTGCCATTGTCAGTAACAAAAAAGTACTTTTTTTTAAACCCCAATTCGTCTTTCAAATTTAGATATTGATCTATTAAGGGTTGAATGTTATTAGACAAAGGAATAATTCTCTCTTTATTTCTTTTCCCTAAAACTTTTAATTCCCCATTTCTCACATCCACATCTTTTATGCCTATCAGTTCTGAAAGTCTTATTCCGGTTTGATAAAAAAGATATAGTATCATTTTATCCCGCTTGCCACTAAAAGAATCTTCGAACTTAAATTCTTCAAATAAATTTACAACCTCCTCTTCTTTTAAGAAAACAGGCAAACGACTATCTAGTTTAGGGGTTTCTAATAATTGAATTGGAGATGAAGAAATAAGTTGTTCTTTCTTCATAAACTTATAAAGTGACTTTATACTACTTACTTTTCTAGCAACTGTAGATTTTGCTAATTTAGACTCTAGCAAATGAACCATGTAGCTCCTAACATGAATCATTTCAACTTTTTGTAATTCTATTCCAGAATAAGATTCCGAAAGATATAAATTGAATTGATTTAAATCATTTCTATAAGAAATCGTTGTATGAACGGAATATCTTTTTTCTATTGTTAAATAATCTAGAAAATTTTTAATTAGAGTTATATTACCCAATAAAAACAATTTTAGTTGGTGTAATATAAAAAAAAAGAGGGCACTAAGCCCTCTAAAAATAAGATTTTAAATTTTATTCTGCAGCTTTCAGCTTTTCTACATACTCAGCCTTAATTACTTGCTGTCTTCGTACAATAGATTTTTTAGTATACTCTTTTCTAGCCCTCAACTCTTTAAGAACACCTGTTCTTTCAAATTTCTTTTTGTACTTTTTAAGAGCTCTTTCAATTGACTCGCCCTCTTTTACTGGAATCTGTAACATGTTTAAATTTTATAGGCGACAAATGTATACAATTAAAATAAATCTCCAAAAATAAATTTAATTATTTAGTAAAGCTCTTGAAATAACTAGCTTCTGAATTTCAGACGTACCCTCTCCAATAGTACTTAACTTGGAGTCTCTATAAAATTTTTCAACTGGGTATTCTTTTGAGTATCCGTAACCACCAAAAATCTGAACTGCATCGTTAGCAACAGAAACAGCTACCTCAGAAGCTTTAAATTTGGCAATTGCTGAATAGTAATTAGCATCTTTTGAATTAGATATTATTTTAGATGCTGCTTTAAAAAGTAACATTTTAGATGCCTCAATCTCTGTAGCCATTTCTGCCAATTTAAATGATATTCCTTGAAATCTACTTATTGGTTTACCAAACTGTTCTCTTTCTTTGGAATAGGATATTGATGCTTCCAATGCCCCTTCAGCCATACCCAATGCCATAGCTCCGATAGAAATTCTGCCACCATCTAAAATTTTCATGGATTGGATAAATCCTTCGCCAATATTACCAATAATATTATCTTTATGAACTCTACAATTATCGAAAATAACTTCAGCTGTTTCCGATGCTCTCATTCCTAACTTATTTTCTTTCTTTCCTGAAAGGAAGCCCTTAGTACCACGTTCCACAGCAAAAGCAGTCATTCCATGAGAATCGAGTAAATCTCCAGTTCTCACTATAACTACAATAATATCTCCAGAAATTCCATGAGTAATAAAGTTTTTAGAACCATTAATGACCCAATAATCTCCTTCTTGTTCTGCAACACATTTCATTCTCATTGCATCTGAACCAGTATTAGGTTCTGTAAGTCCCCATGCTCCAATCCATTGACCAGAGCACAACTTTGGAAGCCATTTATTTTTTTGATTATCATTTGCAAACTTTAATAAGTGGTTAACGCAAAGAGAATTGTGAGCTGCTAAGGATAAGCCAATAGCACCACAAACCTTAGAAATTTCTTTAATGACCAAAATATATTCTTCATAACCTAATCCTGAACCTCCAAACTTTTCTGGAACTAAAATTCCCATTAACCCTTGTTTGCCAGCTTTTTTAAATAAATCTATGGGGAAATATTCTTTTTCGTCCCAGACATTAATGTTTGGTAAAATTTCTTTTTTTGCAAAGTCTTGAGTCATTTGCTGAATCATTAGCTGATTTTCTGAATAGTCAAAATTCATTTCTAATAAGTTTTAATATTTAACAATACTGTTTATGTTTTTTGAAAATTCCTCTAACCTTTCTCTTCCTTTTAAAAAATCAAGCTCTACAATAAATAAGAATCCATCTACTACTGCACCTTGTTGGATCACCAATTTTGCTGCAGCAATTGCAGTCCCACCGGTAGCAAGCAGGTCATCGTGAATCACGACTCTATCTCCAGGGCCTACATCGTCAATATTCATTTCAATGGTTGCTTTACCGTACTCTAAATCGTAATCTGTTGATATGGTTTTATAGGGAAGTTTTCCTTTTTTTCTTATTAAAACAAAGGATAGATTATTTTCAATGGTTAAAGGAAGACCAAATAGAAATCCTCTGCTTTCAACCCCAATTACATGGGTGATTTCAGAATTTAAGTAACTAGAAAGCTGTTTAACTATATTGGTGCAGAGAAGAGGATTTTTAAGAATTGGTGTAATATCTTTAAAAACTATACCTTTTTGAGGGAAATCTTTTACATCCCTTATATGACTTTTAATTTCCTGTTTCAAATTCAATTTTACAACATTACCTTATGGTCAAGTAAGGTACGATTTTATAATATAATTTTTTATCTAGAATATGGATTTTTTTTAAATCCTCTAATAATTTAAAAAGTCCATGTTGTTCTCTAAAATTAACTATTGAATTTGCAAGATTCCAATTAATATATGGATGGTTTTTTAATTGTTTTACCGAGCAAGTATTTATATTAATTTTTACCAAACTAGAATCTTTAATATTTAGAAATCTTTTGAAGCTTTTAAAAAGACTATCATTAATACTGAATACTTCATTAACCTGAGAAATATGAACAAATCCACCAAGTGCATTTTTGTAATTCAAAATATGGATGGATCTTTTAGCACCAACTCCACGAAGCTTTCTCCACTGCAAGCTATCAGCCAAATTAATATTTACAATAAATTTTGATTTTTTTGAAGGCTTAGAATTATAATTTTTTTTGGGTTTCTTTAAAATCATTTTCAAATTTTTAGGATTCAAACTATAAATCTTAGGCTTTTGACCATTCAAACAATTCTTGATTGCTAGTAAGTTATTTATTTTGGAATTTGAAGCATAATAGCTGAAAATACCTTTAGAGCTTTTATTGTAATAAATTGTGTCAAAATAGTTTATTAAATCATAGTTAGGGCTTTTAGATTTTAATAGAAATAAAAATGGCTTTTTAAAATCTGACTTGGTATCCTTCTTAGGAATAACAACAATCGAATCTAACATTTTTATTTCCATTTCATTAAATGCATAACATTTCAATAATTGTTTTTTAGTGGTGAAAATATTTAACTTTTTCTGATAATTTTCAATTATCTGAATTTGAGAGTTAGAGAAACCTAACTGATT
>JAYNHP010000015.1:0-40915 GCA_038108155.1 Flavobacteriales bacterium
CATCTGAGCTTTGGATTCTACCCATTACTTTTAGTTGGTTTCTATCTATTCCTCTTGACATGTCTGGGCTGATACATTTCCATTCATCTCCCCTATTGTCGCTTCTAAAAAGTTGGTTTGCAGCAAAATATAATCTCTTATGATTGTGAGGACTTATAATCAAAGGTGCATCCCAATTCCATCGAAGTGCTTTCATATTCTCATCCGCCATTGGTTTTATTCCAACTTTCTCACCAGACAAACGGTCGTATCTAACCAGCCAACCGTACTGAGATTGAGCGTAAACAATATTCGGATTTTCAGGGTCTACAGCACTCTCAAAGCCATCTCCACCATTTGTTATATACCAATCTGAATTCATTATACCGTGATTGGTAATTGTTCTTGATGGACCTCCCAAACTATTGTTGTCTTGAGTTCCTCCATAAATATTATAAAATGGAAAGTCATTATCTACAGCTACTTTATAAAACTGTGTAATTGGTAGATTTGGTTTATAGTGCCAGTTATTTGCATGGTCCCATGTTTCATACAATCCACCGTCGCATCCTACTATCCAATGGTCTGTATCATTTGGATTAATCCATATACAATGATTGTCTACATGTTTGCTTTTTTCTCCAGTCTTAACTACTGTTTTACCGCCATCGGTTGTGTGGTGCAACCACGTATCCATAAAAAAAACTTTTTTAGAATCTTTTGGATCACAGAAAACCTCTTGGTAATAGTTTCCACTAGTGACATATTTATTTACTTTTTTCCAGCTTTCACCTCTATTATTAGAAAAATAAAGACCTTGTTGATTATTTTCAGCTTCTACCAAGGCATATAAAAAATCTGGATTGGATGGTGAAATATCCATTCCAATTCTTCCTTTTATTGCAGAAGGCAATCCACTTTTTAATTCTCTCCAATTCTTTCCACCATCTTCTGATTTATAAATTTTAGACCCAGCTCCTCCTCCAACGTATGTAAATACATGTCTTCTTCGTTGATGTGCTGTTGCATAAAGAATTTCTGAATTTCTAGGATCTATATGCACTTCGTTAATTCCTGTATGTTCATCTGTTTTTAAAATTAAGTTCCAATCTTTTCCAGCGTTCTCTGAACAGTACAAACCTCTTTGTCCACCTTCTTTCCACAAAGGACCATATGCTGCAACAAATATTTTATTAGAGTTTTCTGGATCTACCTTTACCATACCAATATGCTCAGACTCTTTAAGCCCCATATTTTTCCAACTTTTACCACCATCTAAACTTTTATAAACTCCATCTCCGTAAGCTACACTTCTTTGGTTGTTATTTTCTCCAGTTCCTACCCATATTGTGTTATGATTATTTGGATCTATAGAAACACAACCAATACTGTAAGAAGATTGATTGTCAAAAATAGGTTCAAAGGTATTTCCACTATTCATAGTCTTCCATACACCACCAGAAGCTACTGCAACGTAATAAGTTTTTGGATTTTCTGAATCCACAGCAATATCTGCTATTCTCCCCGCTGTTAAAGCTGGTCCAACAGATCTAAATTTCAATCCAGATAAGTTAACTTTTGCTAAATCAGATTTGGGTTCTTTTGCCTTTTTTTGAGAGAAGGTAGAGATTGAAACACAAATAGTTAATAATAAAATTGATACTTTTTTCATTGGATTTTTTTTTTGGTTTTGCTAACTAATTTTTACAAAGTAAGGAATTATTTAAATACTAAGTTTAAAGAGAAAATCATTTACTTATATTTGCCGTCTGTAAATAGCAGAAATGATAAAAGTAAAATTACCAGACGGAACTATTAAAGAAGTTGCTAAAGGAACCAACTCTTTAGATATTGCAAAATCCATAAGTGAAGGCTTGGCAAGAAAAGTTCTGGCTGCAGAAATAAATGGAGAAGTTTGGGATTTAAATAGGTCTTTAAATGAAGATGTAAATTTAAAATTATTAACCTTTGAGGATAAAGGCGGAAAATCTACACTTTGGCATAGTAGTGCCCATATTTTAGCCGAAGCTCTTGAATATTTTTATCCCGGAATAAATTTGGCTATTGGTCCTCCAATAGAAAATGGCTTTTATTACGATATTGACTTTCAAGATTACAATATATCTGAAAAAGATTTAGAAAAAATCGAAAAAAAAATAATTGAACTTGCTAGAGAAAAAAATCCCTTTATAACAAAATAAAACACTAAAAAAGATGCTTTAGACTATTTCAAACAAAAACACGACCCTTATAAGATAGAGCTTTTAAATGATTTAGAGGATGGTACCATTACGTTTTATACTCAAGGAAAATTCACAGATTTGTGTAGAGGGCCCCATTTACCAAATACAGGTTTTATCAAAGCAGTGAAGCTTCTTAATATTGCTGGTGCCTACTGGAGAGGAGATGAAAATAACAAACAACTTACAAGAATTTACGGTATAACTTTTGAAAAACAAAAAGATCTTAATTTATATCTTGAACAGTTAGAAAAAGCGAAACAAAGAGACCATAGAAAACTTGGAAAAGAATTAGAATTATTTACTTTTTCAGAAAAAGTTGGGCAAGGATTACCGCTATGGCTTCCTAAGGGAACTGATCTAAAAGAACGATTAATGAACTTTCTTAAAAAGGCCCAAACAGATTCAGGATACTTACCAGTTTCTACACCTCATATTGGGCACAAAGATCTTTACGTTTGTTCTGGTCATTATGAAAAATATGGAGAAGATTCATTTCAGTCAATAAAAACTCCAAATGAAGGAGAGGAATTTTTACTTAAACCCATGAATTGTCCACATCATTGTGAGATATTCAATGCATCTCCTAAATCTTATAAAGATCTTCCTTTAAGACTGGCCGAGTTCGGAACTGTCTATCGTTACGAACAAAGCGGAGAATTACATGGACTGACAAGAGTTAGAGGTTTTACCCAAGACGATGCACATATATTTTGTAGACCTGATCAGTTAGAAGAAGAATTTAAAAAGGTTATTGATTTAGTTCTTTATGTTTTTAAAGCTTTAAAATTCGAAGATTTTGTTGCTCAAGTATCATTGAGGGATCCAGACGATGATAAAAAATATATTGGTACTAAGGAAAATTGGGAAAAGGCAGAGAAAGCAATTATAAAAGCTTCTGACGAAAAAGGATTAAAAACTGTGGTAGAATATGGTGAGGCTGCATTCTACGGACCAAAATTAGATTTCATGGTTAAGGATGCATTAAATAGATCTTGGCAGCTAGGTACCATTCAGGTAGACTACAATCTTCCTGAAAGATTCGAATTAGAATATACTGGATCAGACAATCAAAAACATAGACCAGTAATGATACACAGAGCTCCTTTTGGTTCTATGGAAAGATTTGTTGCTTTATTAATTGAGCATACAGCAGGGAAGTTTCCTCTTTGGTTAAATCCAGAACAATTTATTATCCTACCACTTAGTGAACAATTTAACGATTATGCTCTAGAAGTTTTAAAACTTCTAAAAAATTACGATATTCGCGGTCTTGTTGATCAAAGAGCTGAGAAAATAGGTAGAAAAATCAGAGACGCAGAGTTAAACAAAATACCGTTTATGCTTATCGTCGGTGAGAAAGAAACCAAAGAAAATTTACTCTCAGTAAGAGAACAAGGAAAAGGAGATTTGGGTCAATTTAAGATTAATGATTTTGTAGAACTCATTAATGATAAAATTAACTCAGATTTTAAAGAATTAATTATTTAATAAAAAAGGAGGATTATCAGACCTAGAAGACCCAATAGAGGAAGAATTATCAAGGAAGATCCACATAGGATTAACGAGAGAATAAGAGTCCCAGAAGTAAGAGTTGTAGGAGAAGGTATAGAACAAGGCGTACATTCTACATCCAAGGCCATAAAAATGGCAGAAGATATGGATTTAGATCTTGTAGAAATTTCACCTAATGCAAGTCCTCCCGTATGTAAAATAATTGATTACAAGAAATTTTTATACGAGCAAAAAAGGAAACAAAAAGAAATGAAATCAAAACAAGTAAAAGTTGTTTTGAAGGAAATTAGATTTGGACCAAATACAGACGAACATGATTTTCAGTTTAAATTAAAACATGCTATCAAGTTCTTAAGTGAAGGAGCTAAACTTAAAGCTTTTGTTTTTTTTAAAGGTAGATCGATTATTTATAAAGACAGAGGTGAAATTTTATTATTAAAATTTGCTCAAGAGTTAGAAGAACATGGTGTTCTAGAAAAAATGCCAGAATTACAAGGAAAAAAGATGACTATTATCATTAATCCAAAAAAGAAATAACAATACAACAATAAAGTTATGCCTAAAATGAAAACCAATTCCAGTGCCAAGAAAAGATTTAAATTCACAGGTAGTGGAAAAATTAAAAGAAAACATGCCTTCAAAAGTCATATTTTGACCAAGAAGTCTACAAAAAGAAAGAGAAACCTTACCAAAGCTACTTTAGTAAGTAAATCAGATGTGAAAAATATAAAGTTGCAACTTTGCGCTTAATATAATCACGGTTATTAAATGTTGAACCAGGCTTTAAGTCATAAAAAAGATAAGTACGCAAGTCGCTTTGAGCCAAAAATTTAAATTATGCCAAGATCAGTAAATAGTGTAGCCGCTAAAGCAAGAAGAAAAAAAATATTAAAACTTGCAAAAGGTTATTTCGGAAGAAGAAAAAATGTACACACTGTAGCTAAGAATGCAGTGGAAAAAGGTCTTCAATATGCCTACAGAGATAGAAGACAGAAAAAAAGAAACTTTAGAGCATTGTGGATACAACGTATCAATGCCGGAGCAAGACTTCATGGAATGAGTTACTCAGAATTCATGGGAAAAGTAAATGCTAAAGGAATTGAGTTAAATAGAAAAACTCTTGCTGATTTAGCTATGAATAATCCCGAAGCATTCAAAGCAGTAGTTGATTCTGTGAAATAAGATTGTTTAAAATAATTTACTTAAGGGGCTTATGCCCCTTTTTTTTATCTAATTTTCTAAAAAATTCTAGTTGACTGGAAACATTACCCATTGTTGGATAACCCATTTTCTCTAAAAGTGTGTTGGTATTTTCTAATAAACTAGTATTTGGATAATAATTATCTCTTAAAAAATGGATGTATTTCAGCATCCAAAAAGCATCAAATATATTGTAGAACAACTTTAGATAACTCTTATGAGAGTTGGTATTATTCATTATGATGGTATGGTGCTTAATCCATTTTTCATAATCTATATAAGCTTTTAATGTTGTTGGAAAATTCTCGTATTTGAAATCTTTATTTTCAATACTATTTATCCATGAATTAATAATTTCAAAACATTGAAAATCATAGGTAAGAGACAAATCTTTTTGGGAATTCAATCCTTCTAGGATTGCTCTTCCAGTTCCAAAAGGAACTCTATCAGAAATTCTAGGGGAAGGTATGACTTTAGTATCGTTAATTTCTCCGAAAATTTCGCCTTTAATTAATTTATTAATGAAATAGAAGTCTTCTCCAGCTTTTCTTCTATTCATTCCACCTTGTCTAGCATAGGCAGAAGCTGTTAAAGCAAAAGCACTCCCTATTGTGTGAAATGAGTAAGGTAAATTTGAGTACTTCATAGAATTCTTGTAATATCTTAAATGGAGTTCGTAATATATAATTTGATTCAACTGAACTTCACTAAAGGAATCTCCACTTACAGGATGTTCAAAATGAATAGAAGCAGCATTAAAATTATTGTTTAAAAAGAAAGAATAGATTGAATTAAAATAATTGGATTCTGCTATTGTATCTGCATCTAAACTAACAATTATTCCGTTAAAATTAATTGCTTTAAATCTTTGAGTCGCAAGATCCATTCCCAATTTTCTAGCCCATCCAACACCAGCATGCTTAGCATCTAAATCTCCAATTAAAACTGGAATTAAGTGGATATTACTTTTGCTATAAGTTTTTGAAAGATTTTGTAATTTCTTTAGTGTCAACAGATTTTGTTCTTTTATCTGGTTTATTTCAGACTCAGAATTATTTATTAAAACAATTACTTCAACACCAAAAGAAAAATCGTCTTGTTTTAAAAAAAGAGAATCTATAGTAGGTTGAATGTTTTTCTCGTTATAAGAAGGTATTACAACAATTATTTTTAGATTTTTAGAAGGTTCTAAGGCAATGTTGATTTTTCTAAAAGGAAATCTATTGAAATATTGATTAACTATGGAGATAAACGGCTTTTTACCCATTGGTTATTCTCTTTTATATAAACAATTCTGTCGTGTAGCCTGCTTGATCTTCCTTGCCAGAACTCTATTTTTTTTGGATTTAAACAATATCCTCCCCAGTTATCTGGTCTTGGAACTTCTTGAGACTTAAATTTTTCTTCATAAAACTTAATTTTGTTCTCTAACTCAGTTCTGTCTTTAATTATTTGACTTTGATTGGAAGCCCAAGCTCCAATCTTACTTGCTCTTGGCCTAGCATTGAAATATTTATCAGAAATTGAATCGTCTACCTTACTAATTTTTCCTTGAATCCTAATTTGTCGTTCCAATTCTCCCCAAAAAACATTTAAAGCAGCATAATTATTTTCTAGTAGGTCCGATCCTTTCTTAGAATCGTAATTGGTATAAAAAACAAAACCATTAGAATTAAAATCTCTTATATACAATATTCTTGAAGAAGGCTCATTATTACTATTTACGGTAGAGAGACATGCTGCGTAAGGGTCTAAGATTTTACATTTTATAGCTTCTTCAAACCAAGCACCATATTGATCTATTGGATTTTCCGCTGACATTTTCTCTGTGAATGGTTTATCGGAGAAATCTCTTCGATTGGTATTTATATAATTTTTGACTTTTTTTATAGACACAAATAAAATTTTTAAAATTAAAATTCAGTACAATATATTTATAATATTGCGTAAAATTTCAAGTTATCATTTAAGATTATATATTTTAGGACAATGAAATTAAGTTCATCAGATTTTTTAGGAGTTATTCCAGCAAGATTTAATTCTACTAGGCTCAAGGGCAAACCTCTTATGAAAATTGGTGAAAAAACCATGATTGAACACGTTTATTCTAGGGCTAGTGAAGTATTGAAAAATTTAGTAGTAGCTACAGATGATAAAAATATATTTGATACAGTAAATGACTTTGGAGGCAATGTTGTTTTAACCAAAAAAGACCATTTAAATGGAACCAGTAGGTGTTTAGAAGCTGTAGATATTTGGTCTAAAGAATATGGGGAAAGTTTTAATTATATTATTAATATTCAAGGGGACGAGCCATTATTGCACAAAGATCACATAGCCAAATTAATAGAATGTTTTAACGATTCTAAAACTGAATTTGCAACCATTGCTCAAAAGTTAAATTTATCTGACAACTTACCAAAAGACAAAGTGTTTTTGGTCAAAGACACTTTTAATTATGCACTTTATTTTTCAAGACATCCCATACCATTTGTCAGAGAGGGCAAATCAAAAGGAGATACATATGAATTTCATCAACATATTGGAATATATGGATACACAATTAATGCATTAGAAAAATTTCAGCAATTAAAACCATCTAAACTCGAGATTAATGAAAAGTTAGAACAACTTAGATGGCTTGAAAATGGAGGTAAAATAAAAGTTGGAACAACTATTTATCCATCTTTTTCAGTAGATACGTTAGAAGATTTAATTTCCGTTAGAAAAGTTTATGCAAGTAAAGGTCATTTATAATTATTACTTTTGAAGTAGTGAAAGAGTCCATAAAAAAATACATAGAACTTGAAGTCCAAGCAATTAAAAATATTCCTGTTGATGGAGTGATAGACAATGTTTTAGACATTATTTTTGAAAGAGTCCACCGAATGAATGGAAAAGTTATTGTGAGTGGAATGGGAAAAGCTGGGCAGATAGGAATGAATATTTCTACTACTCTTTCCTCCACAGGAACCCCTTCTGTTTTTATTCACCCTAGTGAAGCGCAACACGGCGACTTAGGTATTATTCAAAAAAACGATGTTCTATTGCTAATTTCTAATTCTGGAAAAACTAGAGAAATTTTAGAGTTTAAGAAACTTTCTGATAATCTTTACAATGGTCTTCCATTAATATGTCTTACTGGAAATAACAATAGTCCACTTTCTAAGATGTCGGATGAATGTTTATTTACAGGAAATCCAAAAGAAATTGGCCCATTTGGACTAACGCCTACAACTTCCACAACAGTTATGACCGTTGTTGGTGATCTATTGGTAGTTGGTATGATGGAAAAAATCAAATTCACAAAAGAGGAATATGCCAAAAGACACCATAGTGGCTATTTAGGAAAAAAAGCAAAAGAATGAAAAATTTCACATTAATAGCTGGTCCATGTGCAATTGAAGACCAACATATGGGTTTGAAAATTGCTAGAGAAGTAAAAGCAATTTGTGATGAACTGTCTATTGATTATATATTTAAAGCCAGTTATAAAAAAGCAAATAGGTCTAAAAACAATAGTTTCACAGGAATTGGAGATGATAATGCACTACAAATTATACAATCTATTGGAAGTGAATTAAATGTAAATACCATCACTGATGTACACGAAAGCCACGAACCTAAAAAAGTTGCCAAATATGTCAATCATCTACAAATTCCGGCATTTCTTTGTAGGCAAACAGATTTATTGATAGAAGCTGGCAAAACTGGTCTTCCAGTAAATATTAAAAAAGGACAATTTATGTCTCATGACTCTATGGGATTTGCAATAGAAAAAGTACAGTCTACTGGAAATCAAAATGTTTGGCTTTGTGAAAGAGGGAATAGTTTTGGGTACAACGATTTAATTGTAGATGCTACAGCAATAACAAAACTAAAAAAACATGGTTTTCCGGTGATTATGGATTGCACCCACGCAGTTCAAAAACCCAATCAGACTAGCGGAATAACAGGAGGTGATCCTTCTTTAATATCCTCCATCGTATATAGTTCAGTTGCTAATGGGGTTAATGGTTTATTTATTGAAACACATCCAGATCCTAAAAGTGCAAAAAGTGATCCTCACACTATGCTAAAACTAGACCATTTATTTCCAATTTTAGAAAAAGCTCTAAAAATTAGACAAGCAATTCTATAGTTATTTCACTTCAATAACCAGAAACTTACTATTTCTCCAAAAATCATCTTGATTAATGATTACCAGAGAGTCTATAATTTCATTTACATTAGATAACCTGTAAGAATTGCTAGGGTGTGAAGTCATTAATCTTACAGTCTTATATCCTAAAGGAATATTTAATAGATTATATTTTGAAACATAAGTAAAATATTTTGTGTTTAAATCCGAATTCAATTTTCTAGTCTTCCCTATTCCAATTAATCCTCCACTCTTAGTCAAAACACCATTATCTAAAAGCTCGGATTTGGATCCAATTACATAAGCCACTTCGTTGAGCTTTTGATTTAAATCACTTATTTTTTTATTCTGAAGATTGTATTTTTTAAAAATAGCCTCAAAAGAAGCATTCATACTGTTTAATTCCTCTTTTAGGTAATAGACTTCCCTATTACTTCGAGCAATTTCTTCTTTTAGGTCTGTTACTTTAGAGGCAAATTGAGAATTTTTATTTTTTTCCTGTTTTACTGCATTATTTAATGCTATAATCATCGATTCATTTTCCTGTAATTTTTTAGAAAGAATTTTAATAGATTTTATTATATCGGTGGTATCCTTGTTGATAAAATCAGGATTATTTTTTTTGTTGTTAATGATGAGCTCTTGCTTATTTATTTCATTTATATTATCCTTTATTTTCTGAATGTATAGTGCATATAAATTTACTATAGAATCGTCATTTAATTTTTGAAATTCTAATGAGTTAATTGCCTCATCTTTAGAACTAAGTACGGATTGTAAACTATCAATCTTTCTAGATTCTTCTGAAACTGATTCTGAGTTAGAAACACAAGAGAATATAGTTAATGATAAAAAGAAATATTTAAAATTTTTCATGTTTTAATATAAATTAAATAAGTTGTTATTTCCTATAGGTCTTTCAGTGGTAAATCCTTCTCCAAAACTTTTACCAATAGATCTGCCCATTAAGTTTGCTTTAGAAAAGATAGAATCCATAAATTCTTTACTTGAAATTGGAGTTATAGGTTCCTTACTTTTTGGATCGTAAAATTGACTTTTAAAGGCTTTAACAGCTTTTATCTTTTGATCCATTTCTTCTGTAATATCAATTATAAAATCAGGGTTAATCCACTCATCTTGAATATAATGATATAAATTTTGAGGTCTATGAGGCATTTGGTCTTCACCATCCAGTGAGGTTTCGTACTTTATTAATCCAGAAATAAAACATGCTTTAGATACTAGCTTGGATGCAACACCATGCTCTGGATGTCTATCTTTAACGGCATTACAAAGGACAATTTTTGGCTGATATTTTCTTATTGCTTTCACTACTTTTTCTATAGATTCTTTAGATAAATCGATAAAAGAATCAGGCATTTTTAGGTTTTCACGAAACTTTGCACCAATAATTTTCATCGCTTGTTCTGCCTCTAATGCTCTAACTCTGGGAGTGCCACGAGTTCCC
This sequence comes from Flavobacteriales bacterium, assembly GCA_038108155.1. GTDB lineage: Bacteria > Bacteroidota > Bacteroidia > Flavobacteriales_D > Parvicellaceae > MED-G20. Next base: position 10,544 of record JAYNHP010000015.1, read on the forward strand.
ATCTCCCCCATGGTTAAATCAATAATGCCAACTGAAAAACCCATATTAATATGTTTAATTAAAGTACCGGATGCACTTAATTCCACATCATCAGGATGAGCACCAAAAGCTAAAATATCTACCATTTTATTATTTTTTAATTGGTTCACTTTCTGGCAAACCATATTTATCAACCAAATATACAATAGAACTAATTGCCGAAGCACCTAGCTCCAATTCTCTTTTATGAACGTTTTCAAATACATCTGCCTTTGAGTGGTGATAATCAAAATATCTTTGTGAATCTGGCACCAAACCTACCAAACATAATTTACCGTTTTTCAATGGCCCTATATCCACTCCACTGTACCCTTTATTGAATAAATGTATTTGATAGGGTTCAAATAATTTTTTAAAACTTTGAAGATATTCTAATTGTAATTTGGTGCCATCTATACTAAATCCTCTTGGTGTAAACCCTCCTCTGTCAGACTCCAATGCAAATAAGTGTTTTTCTCCAGATTTTTTAACCATTTCTGCATAGTGCTTTCCTCCTCGATTTCCATTTTCTTCATTCATATACATCACACATCGTAAAGTTCTTTTAGGTAGAATTTCTAATTTTTTAAAAGTTTCTAACACCTGAAGACTTTGGACTACTCCAGCTCCATCATCATGTGCTCCTTCTCCAATATCCCAAGAATCTAGGTGTCCCCCAACTAAAATAATTTCTTCTGGAAACTCTGTACCCTTTATTTCTCCAATAACATTGTAAGAAATTACATCGTCATGTTGTTGACAAGAAAGTTCTATTGTTAGCTCTACAAGCTCATTTTTCTTTAACGCTAAACTTAAATCGTGTGCATCTTTAGTACTAATTGCTGCTGCTGGAATTCTATTATTGGAATCTAAATAGGTCATAGAACCTGTATGAGGGTTTTTATCGTATTTAAGGCTCATTGACCTTACAATGACTCCAATAGCTCCAAATTCAGCAGCTCTAGAAGCTCCTAAGTGTCTTTGGTCGACACAACTTCCGTAAGCATTACCAGTACTAATAAAAGTAGGATTCATAACACGATTGAAAAACACAATTTTACCTTCTATTTCACTTCTTCCAAAATCTTTCAATTGCGCCCAATTAGTAATTTCTACCACTTCTCCTTTTAAAATTCCGTTGGTACCTACAGAACCTCCTAATGCAGAACAGTTAAGAAAACTTATTTGACCCTTGTTATTTTTCCAATATACTTTCTCTAAGTTTCCTCTTTCCCAGTACGGTACCATTACTTGCTGTAAATAAACAGTATCCAAATTGGTATTATTCATAAGTATTTCCGCCCATTTTACTGCATTTGCAGCAGAATTACTACCACTTAATCTATGGCCAATATCTTTGCATAATGACCTTAAATTATCATAACATTTCCCTTCAGTTAAATTGAAATCATACAATGCTCTAATTTGGACTGAATCATTGTTTTGACACTTTAGATAAAATGGTAATAGGAAGAGATAAAAAATAAAAAGTTTTTTCATATGCTTTTTTAGATGTAAAGATTATCTTTAAATAAAATCAAATTTAATTAAAATGGCAAGAACATTAACCAATCAAATTCCACTTGGATTTAAAGCAATTGATTTTAAATTAACAGATGTAGTCACAGATAAAAAAATTAGTCTAAAGGATGTTACTAAGAAAAATGGACTAGTAGTAATGTTTATTTGTAACCACTGCCCATATGTTGTACATGTTATTGATCAAATTGTAGAATTAGCGAATGATTATTTAAAAAAAGACATTGGTTTTGTCGCCATTAGCAGTAACGATATTGTGAATTATCCAGATGATGATCCTAAAAAAATGAAGCTATTTGCAAAAGAAAGAAAATTTAAATTCCCCTATTTATATGACGAATCTCAAGAAGTTGCCAAAGCATACGATGCAGCTTGCACTCCAGATTTTAATGTTTTTAATGAAAAGCTAAACTGTGTATACCGAGGTCAATTAGACGATTCTAGACCTGGGAATGAATCTAAGGTTGATGGTAAGGATTTAAGACTTGCTTTAGATTACGTGTTAGATTTAAAAGAAATTGATTTCATACAAAAACCATCTATTGGCTGCAATATCAAGTGGAAATAAAAATAGGTTACGAAAGAGTGCCCTTACTGAAAGACTAAATCTAAATGAGGAATTTATTGAAAGTAATTCAATTAAAATTTCAAATCAATTATTTAAAAATTTTAGTTTACTTAAGAAAAATGTCCATTTGTTCTATCCTATTCTTAAAAATAAAGAAGTAAATACATGGCATATTCACAAAACTTTAAATTCCAATACTGCTATTTTTACATCATTTTACGAAAAATCTAAAGATAAATGGGAATGTATTTCTTTTAATCCCTCTGTAAAATTCACTACTGGCAAACTGAATATTCCAGAACCAACGGATTTCAAAATAGAAACATTGGATATAATTGATGTAATTTTAGTTCCGCTTTTGGTTTTTGATAGATTTGGAAATAGAGTTGGCTATGGCAAAGGGATATACGACAAAATATTAAACCAATTGAATAAAGACTGTTTAAAAATTGGTCTTTCTTTTTTTGAAGTTTCTAAAGAAGATATACAAGTTGATTTTCATGATCAGAGCTTGGACTATTGTCAAACTCCGAATAAACTTTACAAGTTTAAATAATACCCTAAAAAATAATTTACTAATTTTATACTTGTACGATGGTTTATTTTGTACAAAATGAAAAAATATTTATACATATTAATATTTGTAATAAGCTCTTTATTTTCAGACTTTTATAGCTTTACAATAAAACCTTTAGTTCAATATAAAACACATCTTGCTATTTCAATAAATCCCAATTGTAATTCTCAATATGTCAACTATGCAATTATTACTGAATCTAATGGGAGAATCATAAAAACAAGATTTATTTCAGGAAGTGAATTTATTAGAATTGGGATGGGCAAACAACCATCTAAAGCAAATAATACAGGCGAAAATATGTTCAAGAAATTTAAGATTAAAGATTGCTTGTACAAATACGATTCTTCACAATGTCTAAAAACACCAGATCTTAAACTATTTGATCTTTGGGCATTAAGATACAACAGAAATCCATATTGCCCACCAGACTGCACGCCTGCTAAAAACATGCTAGTAGATGGATTTGGACAGCATAAATACAGACCAAGTTGGCCTCAAATCCAAATACTTCAAAAGTATGGGATTACCTATATTAATGATTTTTTTTACGGGGAAAACTTATTTCAATTACTTGCAGATTTTCAAAAACCTGAGTGGAGAACTGAATATCTCAATGCCATAGAATAAGCTATATATTTAAGACAACCGAATAATAATTATTGGTACCAGAAAATACAAATAGAATAAGAAGGCTTGCTGTAAAATCCTTTTACTTTAGAAGTTATCTTTTTTTGAAGTTACCAATGGGATTTCTTAGTGGTATGAGAATTAAAAAACTCAATGAAGATCAATGTGTTGTCACCGTTCCATTCAAATGGATTAATAAAAACCCATTTAAATCTACTTTTTGGGCTGTTTTAGGAATGGCTGGAGAAATGAGTACTGCTGCTTTGATTTTACAATATACTTACAACCAAAAACCATCATTTTCTACTCTTCCCTTAAAATGTGAAGCAGATTTTAATAAAAAAGCAGTTGGCATTACAAGTTTTGTTTGTAATGATGGTAAAATGATAAAAGACAAACTAAAAGAAGCAATGGAGACAAAAAAACCTGTTGTTATTAAAGCATCTACTAAAGGAATAGATGAAAGATCAAATTTAATCTGTCAGTTCAACTTTACTTGGTCTGTAAAAGTAAGAGACTTTTAGAAATGGTTGCATTAAAGAAAACTACCATTTTATTATTTTTATTGGGGATTTGCAGTACTTTTTTTGGAGGATGGGGTTTTTTTGGTCACAAAAAGATAAATCGTGTAGCGGTTTTTACAATTCCTGATTCTGAACTTTTTCAATTTTATAAAAAGAACATAGATTATTTAACAGAACATGCCGTTGACCCAGATAAAAGAAGATACGCTGTAAAAGGTGAAGCCGAAAAGCACTTTATAGATATAGACCACTATGTAGAAAAAGGAGAAAATCCATTTGATGTAATGCCAAGAAGATGGAACGATGCAATAGAAAAGTTTTCGGAAGACACTATCAAAACTTACGGAATATCTCCTTGGAATATACAGCTAATGCTTTATAAATTAACTACTGCATTTAAGGAAAAAAATCTATCTAGAATTCTTAAATATTCTGCCGAAATAGGACATTACATTTCTGATGCCCATGTCCCACTTCATGCTACAGAAAACTACAACGGACAATTTACCAACCAAAAAGGTATCCATGGCTTTTGGGAATCTAGAGTACCAGAACTTTTTTTTCAAGAATATGATTTAATTACTGGAAAAGCAGAATATATTAACAAGCCTTTAGAGACAACTTGGGAATTCATTCAAGAAAGTTATTTTGCTGTAGACTCTGTCTTATCAATTGAAAAAGAAATAACCGAACAATGGCCAGATGATAGAAAATATTCTTTTGAAAAAAGAGGACGGGTAACAATGAAAGTTTACAGCAGAGATTTTAGCAAAGAATATAGCAACAGACTAAATAATATGCAAGAACGAAGATTAAAAGCTTCAATAAAAGCAGTTGGTTCTTTTTGGTACACGGCATGGATTAACGCAGGACAACCAAACCTTAATGATTTAGCTCTTATCGATGCACCTATCAAAGAAGAAATTGAATATAAAATTGATAAGAATCTAAAAAATAAAAGGCAACACAGCAATTAAATTATTTCTTTTTCTTTCTTTTTTTTCCTCTCCTATTTTGTTTTAATGCTTTTCTAGCTTCATCTGTCAAAGGAACTCTTTTATAATAAGTCATTTTTCCAGAATCTATTAGACCAATGGCTCTTTCCATTAGTAAATCTTCATTTTCGGAATCGTATTCACGTTTTAAATCTTGACCATTGACCAAACATAATGCTTGAAACCAAAAAGCTGTTCCTCCTCCACGATACTTTTGAATAATTTCATAGGTTGTCATACCTGTAGATCTATAAATCATCTTCATTAGATAAATACCTCTGTTAATAGACATCTCCTTAATCTCATTTCCAAATTCTTTCTTTAGGGTTTTATTGCAACTAGACAAATATTTTTTCCTAGAATATTTTCCTTCAATTTTACTCAAAGAATCCTCAAAAGTAGTCAACATCGCAGAGCAAATTTTGGCATAGTCGTAGACACTTTTCACATAAAATTTAGTTCTGTTCCATTTTTTAACAAAAGCAGCACTTGAAGCTGTAATTTCCAAATCAGGAAGATATTGACCAAATAGAACAGAATCTTTATTTTCTAAATCTAAATTCTGAGAGCTGATAGTCAAATTGAGCAAAGAAAAAATCAAAAAAATATAGTACTTCATTACTCCAATTTATTAATTGTAATTGATTATGAAATTAAGTTTTAATAAATTTTAATTTATTAAAGCTTAAATTTTTATCAATGAAAACAGTATTTGCAATAATTACATTATTTATAGTTAGCCCACTATATTCTCAAATTGAGGCTCTTTTTGATTTAAAGAAATTTCATTCTTCAGAGAGTAACTACATAGAAACTTATTTATTTATCTACGGTAATACACTTGTTGAAAATCAAGACTCTAATTTCAATGACAAAGGAGTTGAAGTACTTCAATATATTGAAAATGAAAAAAAACAAATAATTGCTCATGAAAAGTATATTATTAAAGAACAATCTGATTATGTGGAAAAGCAAGGGATTATCGACTTACAAAGATTTCCAGTTTCAAATGGCAGATTCACCGTCTACTTAGAAATAAAGGATATTAACGACACTAATAACACAGAAAAATACCAAGAAGAATTCTTAATTGTTGATTCTAACGAACCTTATTTTTCAGATTTAGAACTATTGGATAGTTATTGGAAAGAAACGGAAGAAGAAAATAATAAAAGTGAACTTACTAAGTCTGGTTACCACATGATTCCATTAGTAACCAATTATTTTGGAGATGAATTTGAAAAATTAGCATATTATTTAGAAATATATAATATGAATAATGTGGACAGCTCTGGATCTTTATTACTAAAGCAATTTATAAGAATTAAAGGAACGGATAAAATAGCAGGTCAGTACAATAAAATTAAAAAAGTACCAACTCTTGAAATTTATCCTGTTTTAAATGTTTTTGACATAAATAATTTGCCTACAGGAAATTATGAGTTATGTATTCAGCTAAAAGATAGAAAAAACGAGCTTATCTGTGAAAGGATAATAGATTTTCAAAGAACAAATCTTAAAAACAGCATGAGGCTAGATAGATTAAATGCAGTTCAAATCCAAAATACATTCGTTTCTAGAATACCTGTAGATTCTCTTACAGAATCCATTAACTGTTTGTCCCCAATTGCTACAAGATTAGAATTAAATATAATTGACAAAAAAAATAATAATATTAGCGACACCTTAAAAAGACAGTTTTTATATAGTTTTTGGCTAAATAGACAACCAGAAAATCCAGAATTAGGATGGCTTAAATACAAAGCAGAAGTAAAAAAAAGCGATCAACTTTTTGCAACCAAGGTAAGAAGAGGTTACGAAACTGATATGGGAAGAACATTTCTTAAGTACGGTCCACCAAACACGATTACAGATAGACCAAACGAACCAAGTGCTTATCCCTACCAAATATGGCATTATTATAAAATTGGAAAGTTTAATAATAAAAGATTTATTTTTTATATGCCTGATTTAGGATCTAACGAATATACAACACTTCATTCCACACTTCAGGGAGAATATTTTAATATAAATTGGAAAACAGATTTACACAGAAGAAATACCCCTGGAAGAAGTGTTGATAATATGCAAAATCCCAACGATAGCCAATGGGGAAGCAATAGCAACGCTTTCTTTGTAAATCCTTAAGAGATAGAAACTGCAGTTGTCATATTGAACTATAATGGAAAAAATTGGCTTGAAAAGTTTATTCCAACATTCATTACTCATTCGGAAAAAGATGCAGATATTTATGTTATAGACAATGGGTCCAAAGATGGTTCTCTACCCTATCTAGAAAGTAATTTTCCATCAATAAAAACCATCCATTTAAAAAATAATCTTGGATTTGCAGGTGGATATAATGAAGGGTTGAAAAGAATCAATGCAGAATTTTTCATAATAGTAAATTCAGATATCGAAGTTACTAAAAACTGGATTCCTCCTTTAATAAAAATTCTAAAGAACAATACAAACATATCGGCTGTTCAACCAAAGATTAAATCCTACAACAACAAAGATTATTTTGAGTACGCTGGAGCTGCTGGAGGCTTTATAGACATACTTGCTTACCCTTTTTGTAGAGGGAGAGTTTTCGACTACGCTGAATTAGATAAAAAACAGTACGACACATATTCAGAAATATTCTGGTCGTCAGGCGCCTGTATGGCTATCAAATCTAAAGATTATAAGGAGGTTGGTGGTTTTGATAAAGATTTTTTTGCTCATATGGAAGAAATTGATCTTTGTTGGAGATTAAAAAATTTAGGAAAAAACATATTTTATACTAGTGAATCTACTGTTTATCATTTTGGAGGAGGAACTTTAAAATATAGTTCACCAAAAAAAATATACTTGAATTACAGAAATAATTTATGGATGATTCATAAAAATTTTAAAGGAGAAATACCATTATTTTTATTTATTCTGATAAGACTTTTACTAGACCAAATTTCTGGAATCAAACTAGTGCTATCAGGAAACTTAAAAGGTTATTTATCCATTATTAAAGCCCATTATAGCTATCTTATTAGCATTGGTAAAATGAATATTAAAAGGAGACAATTTTCAAAATTAAATTTCAATGAACTTAACGGATACTCTAGAAAATCTACAATTTGGAATTATTTTATACTTAAAAGGAAAACTTTTTCTGAAATAGTAAAGCAATAATTATAATTTTTCAGAAATAAATTCTTCAGATTTTTGCATAAGCGTATACATTACTTGGTCTTTTTCAATAAATGGAACTTTAGATCTGAAATCTGAAAGCATCAGCTCTAGTTCCTCAGAGGTCTTTCTTGGTCTTCTAAATTCCATCGCTTGAGCTGCAGTCATTAATTCTATACTTAATATTCTCTTAACATTTTCAATAACCTCCACCAACTTAACTCCCGCAATAGAGCCCATACTAACATGGTCTTCTTGTCCATTTGAAGATTCTATACTATCTACAGAAGCAGGATGAGAGAAAATTTTATTTTTGCTTACTAAACTAGCTGCAGTATATTGACAAATCATGAATCCAGAATTAAGTCCAGGATTTTCAATAAGAAAAGCAGGAAGATCTCTTGACCCCGAAATTAGTTTGTAAATCCTTCTCTCTGAAATACTACCAAGCTCTGCTGCTGCAATTGCCATAAAGTCCATTGCCATTGCTATGGGTTGACCATGAAAATTACCTGCAGAAATAATCTCATCTTCTTTATTAAAAACTAAAGGATTATCCGTGACAGCATTAATTTCAACAGTTAATTTAGCTTCAAAATCGTGTAATACATCCAAACTAGCACCATGAACTTGGGGAATGCATCTAAAAGAATAGGGATCTTGAACAGACTTACCATGAATTTGGTGTAAATCACTTTTGTCCAATTTTTCTAAAATTTGTTGAGCACATAGGCTTTGTCCTTTAAAGCCTCTTAAAAGATGTGGTTTTGAATCGAACGGAGACAATCTACAATTAAAGGCGTCTATGGAAAGTGCAGAAATTTTATGAATCCAATTAAACAAAGAATCGAGTTTTAAATATGCATAGGTAGCATGAGCACTCATAAACTGAGTCCCATTTAAAAGAGCCAACCCTTCCTTAGAATCTAGTTCTAGAGTAGATTCTCCAAAAGATTCAAAAACATCTTTAGAAGCTCTCTTAGACCCTTTAAAATTAACTTCACCTTCGCCAATAAGTGTTAACGATAAATGAGCTAAAGGTGCAAGGTCTCCGGAAGCGCCTAGAGAACCAGATTCAAAAACTACAGGCAAAATATCATTATTGAACAGAAAAATTAATTTCTCTACCGTTTTTAAATGAACTCCTGAATAGCCTAACGAAAGCGCATTAATTTTTATTAAAATCATTAATTTAACGATCTTAGAATCTATTTCTTTACCTGAACCACATGCATGTGACCTAACTAAATTGACTTGTAAGTTCTTGAGATCGTTATTAGGGATTCTAGTATCACATAAAGAACCAAACCCTGTATTAATTCCATAAAAAACTTGGTCTTTACTATTTAGTTTACTGTCTAAATAATTTCGGTTTGTATTAATTCTGTCTATGGACTTATTGGATAATTTTAATTTAAGATTTTTAGAAAGAATATTTTTAACATCAGTCAGGGTAAGTTTATCTTGGGATATAATAAATTCTAATTCCTTCATTATTTAATTATAAATCACTTAACAAATAATCTTTTTGCTCCCCAGTATCCATGTTTTTTAATTCAACTTTCATTTCTGAGGAAAAATTTTGATTAATAAAAACAACCAAAGGTATTTTATTGGAATGTGCATATTTAAGTTGTTTTTTTAATTTGGTATTGTCTGGATAAAGAATACAAGGAATATTCTTGGTCCTTAAAAAATGTAATAATTTTAGTCCATTAATTGAAGACTGTGACTTATCTACAATCATATATTTGGAGGGCGTGTTAAGATTGTCTGGAAAAAGATTTAAATCATTCATTAAATCATAGATACGCTCTGCCCCAAAAGAAACTCCTACACCAGATAGATTTTTTTGACCAAAAACTTCAGTTAAATTATCATAACGACCTCCCCCAACAATACTTCCCATCGAATTATTGTTCAATACAACTTCAAAAATTGAACCTGTATAGTAATCCAGACCTCTCGCTAAGGAAAGGTTTATTTTAAGATTGTTCACCCCCAATATATTACAACTTTCTACCACGTATTTAAGTTCTTGAATTCCTTTTTGGCCCAATTCACTGTCCTTTAGCTTATTTTCTAACCAATGAAGAATATCTTGTGGAGAATCTGTAAGATTAAATAGTTCTTCGAACAATTCTGCGATATTTTGGTTTGGAATATGGTTTTTTAAATCTTGAATAACTTTTTCAGCACCAATTTTATCTACTTTATCAATTATTACTGTGATTTTAGAAAAGTACTCCGTTGAATCACAAGACTCTATAAGAGAAGCTAGAATTTTTCTATTGTTAATCATTATTGTGTGATCTCTAAGACTTAAGTCATTAAGCACCTCTTGTATTAAGGAAACCAATTCAATCTCACAAACCAAAGACTCAGAACCAACAATATCTGCATCGCATTGATAAAACTCACGATATCTACCCTTTTGTGGTCTATCTGCTCTCCAAACAGGTTGAATTTGATATCTTTTAAATGGGAAAACTATGTCGTTTTGATGTTGAACAATATATCTAGCAAATGGTACAGTAAGATCGTACCTTAATGCTTCTTCTGAAAAATCGTGGTCTTTTAAATTTTTAATATTTGGTTCTGCTAAAACTTTATCAAACTTTGCACCTCTTTTTAAAACTTTAAAAAGTAATTGATCTCCCTCACTTCCATATTTACCAGTTAGAGTAGATAGTTTCTCCATAGAAGGTGTTTCGATTGGAGAAAATCCAAATTTTTCAAACTTTAATTTTACAATATTAAATATATAGTTTCTCCTTCTTATTTCAGATGGTGAAAAATCTCTAGTTCCTTTTGGTATAGAAGGTTTTTGCATGTTTGTAAAAGTATGAAATTATACAAATAAGTTGCAATTAGCTTCGTACAATGCTAGTAATTAACCTTTAATTAATCTTTTTTCTAAGTATTGCTTTATTTCTGAAAATGAAGTTTTAGATAGAACAACATTTCCATTAGGATCAATTAAAAATTTAGAAGGAATTTCAAAAACTCCATATTTATTAGCAATAGGAGAATTTAAAACTAATTGGTGGAACTGGACAACCTGCAATTCCCAATTAAAACCAAACTTATTGACAACCTTTTTCCATTTTTTACCTTTTTTTTCTAGTGCAACCGAAAGAATTTCCAGCTTTGAATTCTTGTCAAAAAATTTGGATGAATAATTATCGCTAATGGTAACTAGTTCAGGAGCATTTCTAATACATGGCCCACACCAAGAACCCCAAAAATACAACAGAACGTAATTTCCTTTAGAATTGGATAGAGAATAGTTTTCTCCATTTACCAGCTGGGTAGTAAATTCGGGGGCTTTCTCACCTATTTTAACATTTTCTGAAAAATAATTAATTATATATAAAATTGTAAATACAGAAAAAATTACAATAGAAATTCTAAATAAAAAATTTCTCTTTTTCATGAATAAATATTATTTTTTTTGAATTGATAATAATAAAAATACCCAAAAATTTATGCAAAAAAAAACCTCGAATAACGAGGTTTAATTTTCAAAAGCGGAGAGTGAGGGATTCGAACCCCCGGTACATTGCTGCACAATAGTTTTCAAGACTACCGCATTCGACCACTCTGCCAACTCTCCGTAAGCTGGGCAAAAATAGAAAAAACATTTTTATAGCAAGAATTATTTGAAAATAAATTATAGAAATTATTATAACTATTTTTGTGTAATGTCTTGGAACGTTTATATAAGGGGATACAAAAATTATCTGCAAATAGAAAAATCACTTTCTAACAATACTGTAGATGCCTACTGTAGAGATATAATAAAACTCAACGACTTTTTTAATAATGAGGAGGTAACCAAGAAAATAAATGAACTATCCTACCAAGACTTTCAAAATTATTTATCACATCTAAATAAGCAAAAAATTAATTCTCGTTCTCAGTCAAGAGTAATTTCAAGCATAAGATCATTTTTTAAATATTTGCTACTAGAAAAAATTGTAGAAAAAAATCCATCAGATTTATTAGAAAACCCAAAAACAGGAAAAAAACTTCCAGAGTTTTTGACCATAAAAGAAGTTGACGAGTTAGTTCAACAAATTGACCGTTCTAAAGCTGATGGAGAGAGAAACTTGGCAATTATTGAAGTTCTTTATGGATGTGGATTAAGAGTAACAGAATTAATTGAACTAAAAATTTCGGAAATTTACTGGAAAGAAGGCTTTATAAGAGTAATTGGTAAAGGAAATAAAGAAAGACTCGTACCATTAGGAAAAATTGCCTCCAAACATTTAAAAGTTTATCTAAACGAGGTTAGAATACATCAAAAACTAAGCAATGAGTTTATTGATCATGTTTTTTTAAATAAAAATGGAAAAAAACTCTCGAGAGTAATGGTTTTTAAAATCATAAAAAGATTAACTGAGTTGTCTGGAATTAAAAAAAATGTTTCGCCACACACCCTTAGGCATTCATTTGCAACACATTTAGTGGAAGGAGGAGCAGATTTAAGAGCAGTTCAAGAAATGCTGGGCCACCAATCCATTACCACAACAGAAATATATACACACCTAGATAAGAACTATCTGAAACAAAGCATACTAGATCACCATCCTTTAGAAAAAACTAAAATGGATTGGTAGCCCATACGTTGAGCTCCGGGATAAATCCTCTTTTATCCATATTTATTGCAGAAACTATTGCATGAGAAATCTCCTTAGAGCTTAATTTATTTTCTTGCTCCTGTCTTTCTATTCTTTGTTTGTTGTTAAAAGCTGTAGGAACTTCGCTAGGATTTACTAAAACTACTCTTATATTATCTCTTCTTAGTTCGTGTCTCCAACATTCTGTCAATCCCCTTAAAGCAAATTTTGAAGCACAATAAACAGATCCTGATGGAAAACCGCTTGTAGCTGCACTTGATCCAATATTTATAATCATACCATATTGCTGGGTTTTAAAAAACTTGACTACTTCTTGAGTTAACATAGTTAGGCCAAAAACGTTAGTGGCAAAAATACTTTCGAAATGATTTACTTTTACGTCTTCTAATTTTGCAAATTCACCTATACCAGCATTATTTATTAAGACATCTATTCCTCCCATAGAGTGAAAAGCATCTAAAGTTTTAACTGCAATGCTGTTGTACTTGCTTACATCAAGATGTATTGGTATTGCATTAATTTCACTTGCAACTTTTTCTAATTTAGCCTTATCTCTGCCTGTAATAGACACAATGGCACCTTTATTAACCAAATCAGTTGCAGTAGCTTTTCCAATACCAGAGCTGCCTCCGGTTATAAGTACTTTTTTTCCAGATAAATTATTCATAACCTAATTTATCTAAATATAAGAAATTAGAAATTTACTTTATGTTAATTAATCTTAATATTATTATAAAAGAGATATTATCTTATCTGAATCTGGTTTTGTAGAACTCCTAAATCTTTTGATTAATTGACCATTTTCGTCAATTAAATATTTCTCAAAATTCCACATGATATCTCCTACAAATGATTGATTTTCTTGTCTATTAAGCCATTTAAACAACGGATCAATATCTTTTCCCTTAACACTTACTTTATTGGCCATTAAAAAAGAAACCCCATAGTTTTTAGAACAGAATGTTTTTATATCGCTATTTGAACCAGGTTCTTGACCACCAAAGTTATTTGCTGGAAAACCAATAATTACTAAATCTTTTCCATATTTTTTATGTACGTTTTGTAATGCTTCATATTGGGAAGTAAAACCACATTCACTAGCAGTATTTACAAAAAGCATTTTTTTACCTTTAAAAGCAGATAATGCCTGAGTTTTACCATCAATGGTTTTGATATCAAATTCGTGAACAGATTTTTGTGAAGTCATAGTTAAAAAGTTAAATATTACAAATGTGTATGCTATAATTCTCATTTTTTTGTTTAATTATTTTTGTTAAATATTAAACAAATATATGATTTATATCCAAAAATTTCCAAATGATTAAGATAAATTATCTTAAATTCGAACCATATTTGAATTGTAAATTTAAATGAATTCTAAAACTGTTTCCTTTTACACACTTGGTTGTAAACTTAATTTTTCAGAAACTAGTACGATATCTAGAGATTTAGAGGAAGAAGGCTACGCAAAAATAGATTTCGAGTTAGGTGCTGATATATATGTTATAAATACCTGCTCAGTTACAGATCAAGCAGATAAAAAGTGTAGAAATATCGTAAGAAAGGCACTTAAATACAATCCAAATGCATTTATTGTTGTTATAGGTTGTTATGCGCAGTTAAAACCAGAAGAAATATCTAGAATTGAAGGGGTAGATTTGGTTTTAGGAGCTCAAGAAAAGTTTAATATTAGCAACTATTTAAAAGACACTAAAAAGAAAAAAAACACAATATTTCTAAATCAACCTATCAAAAATGTTAAAACATTTTATCCTGGCTACAGTGTTGGAGACAGAACTAGATCTTTTTTTAAAGTTCAAGATGGTTGTAATTATTTTTGTTCATTTTGCACCATTCCTTTGGCAAGAGGGAAAAGCAGAAGTGGCACAATTTCTCAAACTATAGAAAAAGCAAAGGAAATAGAGAAATCAGAAGTAAAAGAAGTTGTCTTAACAGGGATTAATCTAGGAGATTTTGGATATAAAACCAAGGAGAATTTTTATCAACTGATAAATAAATTAGAAGAATTAGATGGCATTTCTAGATTTAGGATATCTTCTATTGAACCCGATTTACTAAGCGAAGAAATTATTGAATTTGTTAACAGTTCTAACAAATTTGTTCCTCATTTTCATATACCTCTTCAAAGTGGATCTAATTTACTTCTAAAAAAAATGAGAAGAAGATACGATACAGACCTGTATTCTTCTAGAATAAAATTAATAAAGGAATTAATGCCCCACGCATGCATAGGTGTTGACGTAATTGTAGGATTTCCTGGTGAGACGGAAGAAGAGTTCAATAAAACTATCGATTATATAAAATCACTTCCTGTTTCTTATTTACATGTATTTACATATTCCGAAAGAGCCAATACCAATGCTCCTAAATTGAATGAGATTGTTCCTATAGAAGTGAGAAGAAAAAGAAGTAAACAACTTAGGATATTGAGTTTGAAGCTTAAACTAAGGTTTTACAACGAAAATATTGGCTACAAGGGTAAAGTATTGTTTGAATCCAAAGAAGATAATTTCTTAGTAGGATTTACAGAAAACTATATTAAGGTTAAAGTACCATTTAAACCAAACATGATTAATACCATCCAAGAAGTAAAATTAGAAAAAATAAGCTCTGATATCGAAGCTTATGGTAGTTTTGTAGAAGAATTAGAATTAGTTAATTAAATAAAATGAAAGGATACAAATTACTAAATATCAATATTTTAACCAAAATAATTTTATTAATTTTTCTTATAATTCCATTAACTTTTAAAGCTCAAAACATGACCATTTTTGGAAATGTAATCGACACCCTAAACAATTCTTCAAAGAAAGATGCAGTTGTTATGCTAGTAAGACTATCTGACTCTACCATGATTGATTTTAAAAGAACCGATGAAAATGGTGGGTTTTATTTTAACACTCCTATTGACACTGTTGAAATTATTATTTCTCATCATAAAAATGACGATAAAATAATTTTCTTTTTTCCATCTAAGGACAGATTATCTTTAAATCTTAGCAATACCATTCTTCCGGAAAAAAGTGAAATGATGAACGAGGTAACTATTTACGCTTTCAAAGACCCTGTTTTCTTTAGAGGAGATACTTTGGTTTTCTTAGCTGATTCCTTTAAAACGAAAGAGAATGCTGTAGTAGAAGACTTACTAAAAAAACTACCCGGAGTTGAAGTAGATAAAAATGGATCTATTACCTCGCAGGGTAGAGAAGTAAATAAAGTTTTGGTAGATGGAGATGAGTTTTTTGGAAGCGACCCTACCATAGCAACTAAAAATCTAGGGGCAAAAAGTATTGAAAGTGTTGAAATTTATGAAGAAGAGAATACAGATTCTGACGAAACTGCAGAAGAAACCATCCAAGTCATGGATTTGAGACTGAAAGAAGATGCTAAAAAAGGATATTTTGGAAGAGCTTCTGGTGGATTAGATTTTAGCAACTTCTATGAGGGAGAATTTCTATTTAATAAGTTTAATAAAGATTTTAAACTATCGGTTTTTTCTTTAGCATCCAACACCCCAAGAGCTAATTTCGGCTATGGAGATATCAAGAAATATGGACTTAGTACAGATAATGGAAATTTTTTTAGTGACGATAATAGAGGATGGTGGGGAGGATCAAATGGATATAACAACAATGGAATTCCTCAAACTCTCAAAACTGGAGTGTTTTTTTCTGATAAAGTTGGAGAAAAAGTAAAAATCGGCTTCAACTATACATATAATCAGTCTTCTTTAGATGCAAGATCGGATAGAAATTTACAATACCAACTTAGAGATACTACTTTTTATGTCGAAGAAAGAAATTCTTCTAATCAAGAAAGTATTGACCAACTTATCAATGCAAGGGTAGAAATAAAATTAGATAGTGCAACAACACTGGAAATTTTACCTAGCTACAGCACATCAAAAAATAGCAACCTAGATACTTTAAAAAATACATTCATTACAGAAAATAACATCATAAATTCCAATTCAATAGTTCAACAAGATCATAAATCAGAAAGTTATAATTTTCAAACTGAACTTAGGCTTAAAAGAGAATTCGAGAAAAAAGATAGATTATTAAAATATGCTTTTGTTTACAGTCAGTCTGAAAATGATGAAGACCAATTTAATGTAACAGAAAATGAATATATATTAAATACTTCCTTTAACGATACTATTGATCAGAACCAACAATTTTTATCAATATCCGAAAATTATAAATCTCAATTTCTCTTTAGGGAGCCAATTAGTAAAAAGTGGAGCATTGATCTAGAGCATTTGTACAAAGTAAATCTTGGTAAACAGAATAGAAATACATTTAACAAAGATTTGAACACGGAAGATTACAATATTCTAGATGACCAATTTTCGAATTATTTTGACAATTTCAAATTAACCAATAGAGCTGGAGTATACACGGTATACCGATATAAAAAAGACCGATTAAAAATAGGTGGATACGTCAGAAACGTACAGTTAAGAAGCTTTGACATAAATAATAATCCACTTACCGATTCATTAAATTTTTGGGACCTTCTTCCTCAAATAAATTACAGACATAAATTTAGTAATTCTCAAAGGATTAGATTTAACTATCGAACGAACTCTAGACAACCTTCTTTGAATCAATTACAACCTGTTCAAAACAATTCAAACCCTAATAAGATAGTAGAAGGAAATCCAGATTTAAGACCAGATTACTCTCACCAGTTAAACGTATCTTACAATCATTGGAAAGGATTAACAGGAAGCTACATTTGGTCTAATTTAAGCTACAGAAGAGTAATGAACCCATTCTCTAATGAAATATCTTATGATAATTTTGGAAGAACTATATCCAAAACTGTAAATATAGATTCTAGTGCAAATGAGTTTTTATCATTGTATCTAGGTGGTAAAATTCCGATAGGAAATACACCCTTAGGAATTCGAATAAGTAATTCCTCAAATTACAACATAACTAATAGTATAATTGATAGATTAAAAAATACTACTACTACACTTTCTCAATCCAATGAAGTTTCTTTAGAATGGGAAACAGATTCTACTTTTTTAGAAATTGGTGCAGAAATAAGCTATTCTAAGCCCACTAACAGCCTTAACTTGAATAGCCAACCGTTTATTACCCAATACTATTTTTTAGACACAGAAATCGAATTGCCTTGGAAAATGACTTTCTTCTCTGAAACAGGGTATACCGTTAACTCACAGCTATCGGATGGATATGACATTAACTTTTTGATTATTAATTTCTCTTTAGAAAAAAGATTTAACAAAAGAGAAAACCTAATTCTATCTGTAGAAGGGAATGACATTCTTAACCAAAATATAATTGCACAAAGATTGATTCAAAACAATATTATTATTGACAATAAAACAACCATAATATCTAGATATTTTTTAGCAAGACTGACCTATAAGTTCAATAATAACAAAACAAAATCTCAAGATGAATCATTTCATTAAATATTTAGTAAGTTTTATTTTTTTATTTAATACTCAACTAACTAAGGGTCAAATAACTCATGGAGTAATACTATTTGAAAGAAAAACCAATCTTTTAAAAAAGTATGATTCACCAGAATCTCAAAGATGGTTAAGAGGGGAAAAAGTAAAAATAGATAGATTTAATTTACATTTTTCACCTGAAAAATCTATTTTTCTACCCTTAGAATCAGCTGTTCCTTCTAAAACTGATTGGGCCACCTCCAAAAACACAGTTGTCCAAGATTTTGAAAAAGAAGAAAGAATAT
Source organism: Flavobacteriales bacterium (assembly GCA_038108155.1). GTDB lineage: Bacteria > Bacteroidota > Bacteroidia > Flavobacteriales_D > Parvicellaceae > MED-G20. The sequence goes on from JAYNHP010000015.1 coordinate 28,963, forward strand.
GTGTTTATACCCTTTTTGGAGAAAGTAAAGTTGTTAAAGACAATATAGTAGAAAGAAACTGGAAGATTACTGAAAGAAAAAGAAACATTGCTGGCTACAGCTGTAGAAGAGCAATTTGGAATAAAAATGACAGTACTAGAATTTATGCCTGGTACACCGATCAACTTATACCATCAACTGGTCCTGAAACTTTTAATGGCTTGCCAGGAACTATTCTTGGATTAGCCACAGAAGATGGCGGAGTTGTTTATTTCGCAAAATTAGTTCAAGAGAAGTATCAAAATGTTGATGAACTTGTTTCAGAGATTAAAATAAAAAATTTTAGTACAGAAAAAGAGTTAAAGGATGAACTTATTAAAAAAAGCAAAGCAAATCCATGGATGAGTAAAGTAGTAACCTACTTATTTGAGTGGTAATTAAAGTAAATTTTCAATAATTCCATCCACGCTCATTCCATCAGCTTCTGCAATATAATTTTTAACCACTCTATGTCTTAATATTGGTTTTGCTACAGCTTTAACATCTTCAATGTCAGGAGAGTATTTACCATTTACCAAAGCATGACACTTTGCTCCAAGGACTAAAAACTGTGAAGCTCTTGGACCTGCTCCCCAAGAAACGTATTTTTTAATATCATCTGTTGCCATAGATTCATTTGGCCTAGTCATTACGGCTAGTTTAACAGCATACTCTACCACATTGGCAGAAATAGGTGTTTTTTTAACCAAATCCTGAAAATAGATAATTTCCTTATCAGAAATCACCTTTTCAACTTTTTTAGAAATTGACCCTGTAGTTCCCTCGATAATAGATAATTCCTCTTTAAAACTTGGATATTTTACTAAAATATTAAACATAAACCTATCTAATTGAGCCTCTGGTAAAGGATAAGTTCCCTCCTGCTCTATTGGATTTTGAGTTGCTAAAACAAAAAAAGGATTATCTAACTTATAATTCTTTCCTGCTACAGTAACACTCCTTTCCTGCATGGCTTCAAGTAGAGCAGCTTGGGTTTTTGGAGGAGTTCTATTAATTTCATCAGCGAGGACAATATTTGCAAAAACTGGGCCTTTAAGAAATTTAAAATTTCTAGACTCGTCTAATATTTCAGCACCTATAATATCAGAGGGCATTAAATCAGGTGTAAATTGAATTCTGTTAAAAGAAAGCCCCATACACTCTGCTATAGTGTTTATCATTAAGGTTTTTGCCAATCCAGGAACGCCAACTAGTAAAGCATGTCCTTTGGAAAATATACTTATTAGAATTTGATCTATAACCTCTTCTTGGCCAACTATTACTTTTGAAATTTCTGTCTTAAGAGTCTTAAATTTTTGTAAAAAAGCATCGGCTGCTTCAACATCAGATTTATACATTAATAAAATTTTATGCTAAATATATATTAATTTAAGTTTTTGAAATGTGAATTAAGTAGTATATATTTCCAATGTATGTTAAAATTTTGAAATACTTAAGTAAATATGAACGTTTTTAAAGTTATTAGTCCTACCAAAAAAGAAATTCCATTCATATTAAGTATTCCTCATAGTGGAACATCAATCCCCAACGAAAAATTAGCTTTTTTTAATAAAAAACAACTTAAACTAAAAGAAGATACCGATTGGTTTTTAGATAAACTATATGATTTTGCCCCTGAAATGGGTATTACAACAATTTTGGCAAATTACCATAGATGGATCGTTGATTTAAATAGAGACCCCAACAATCATCCTTTGTACAATGATGGTAGAATTATAACCTCTATCTGTCCCATTACCAATTTTAATGGACAAAATATTTACAAGGACAACTATCAACCAGACCAAAAAGAAATATCTTCTAGAATTGAATCCTACTTTTCTCCATACCATCTTTTTCTTAGTGGCTTAATTAATAAGTTTTTAAAAACCCATTCTAAAGTGATTGTATGGGATGGTCACTCGATTAAAAGATTTGTTCCTTCCATAAATCCTACAAAATTTCCCGATTTAATTATTGGTAATAACGACCACCAGTCTTGTCAAAAAGAATTAACTAAAATAGCCTTTGACAATTTAAAAAAATCAGATTACCAAGTTCAAATGAACCATCCATTCAAGGGAGGTTATATTACAAGATTTCATGGTAATCCTAGCAAAGGTGTTAACTCTATTCAATTAGAAATGTCTAAAGATTTATATATGTCAGAAAGGGAGACTATTTACGACCAGAACAAAGCAAATAAAATTCAAAAATTACTTATATCAACATTTCAAGAACTAATTAATCAATTATAATGGGGAAATTCTACTTTAAAAAAATATTATTCCAAGAAGGCTGGAAGAAAAATGTAAAGATTTCTACAGACAATAACGGTAAAATCGAAGAAATTATAGAAAACTTTGAAGGGAAAGATCATGAAACTAAAGTACAATTGGCTATTCCCGGAATTCCAAATGCTCACTCTCATGCATTTCAATATGCAATGGCTGGATTAACAGAGGATCACTCTGAAAGTAGATCTTCTAACTTTTGGACTTGGAGAAATGAAATGTACAATTTAGCGCTTAACATTGACCCAGACAGCTTACAATCAATTGCCTCTATGCTGTACAGTGAAATGCTAAAAAATGGATATACCAGTGTAGCGGAATTTCATTATTTACACCACGATAAAAATGGAAGTAAATATTCCAACGTGTGTGAACTCGGAGAAAGGCTACTACTAGCAGCTAAGGATGTAGGTATTCATATTACACTTATTCCAATATTTTATAACAGAGGAGGTTTTCATAAAAAATACGAACCTGAACAAAAACGATTTATTAACCATACATCAGATGAATATATTTATCTTTTTGAAAGAACTTTAAAAGCTGCAGAAAAATATAAAAGCAATATTGGAATTGGAGTGCATTCTATAAGAGCTGTTGACAAAATGATGTTTGCAGAAATAAACGATTACAATAAAGACAAATATCCATTTCATCTTCATATATCAGAACAAATAAAAGAAGTAGATGAGTCTAAGAAGTATCTTGGAAGTACACCTGTTGAATGGCTTTACAATAATTTTAAAATTGGTAAAAATCACCATCTAGTACATGCAACTCATTTAACAGAAAGAGAAACAAAATTAATAACCTCTAACAACTCAAATGTTGTTTTATGCCCAATTACTGAGGGAAACCTTGCAGATGGAATTTTTAATTATAATTTATATCAGGAGCAAAAAGGTAATTGGTGTATAGGTAGTGATAGCAATGTGGGATTGTCTCCATTTGAAGAAATAAGATTACTTGACTATACCAATAGACTAAAGACCAATAAAAGAGATACTTTTAAAAACTCAAAATCTGCAAATTCTGGAGAGATTGCTTTTCAGGCTATTTACAATAATGGCCATAAAGCAATGGGTGACAAAAAATCAGATTATTTTGAAATTGGAGCCTCGTTGGATTTTTTAGAAATTGACCATAACCATCCTTTAATTCACAATTCTTCAGAGAAAAACTTATTAAATACTGTAATTTATAGTACAGGTATATCAACTATAAAAAGTACCTACACTAAAGCAATAAAAAGAGGAAACGACTTTAGTATGAAAGAAAATATGATTATAAATTACAATAATGCAATTAAAAAAATTAAAAATTATTAGGCTCTGCCCATAGTTTTTAAATGACTGAAATGATGTCTTAAAGCGCCAATAAAAGTATTACTTGCGTGATATGGCAGATTAAATTCTTCAGCAGTTTTCTTGACAATTTTAGAAATATCATGGTAATGAACATGACAAATATTAGGAAAAAGGTGGTGCTCAATTTGATAATTTAATCCCCCAATAAACCAAGAGAAAAAAGACTTGGTATTTGAAAAGTTAGCTGTAGTTTCTAACTGGTGAACATACCAATTTTTTTCAACCATTCCTTCATTATTTGGAAGAGGAAATTCTGTTTGGTCAACAATATGGGCACACAAAAACACAGTTGACAAGAAAAAACCAGCTATAAACTGCATAACAAAAAAGCCAGCTATATTAATTCCAAGGTTGCCAGTAACTAAGGTTGGTAAAATTAGAATTAAAAATACATAAATAATTTTCCAAATAAGTAGAGTAAACAACGCTTTGGTAAATGAAATTCCTTGAGATTTTAATAAACCTTTTTTATTGTATTTATATAGTTGAATAAAATCTTTACTTACTAACCATGATATAGTTAGTAAACCATAAATGAACCAAGCATAAATATGCTGGAATTTATGTAGAGACTTTTTCTTTTGATCGTGAGAAAACCTAAGTATTATACCAGCATCTACATCTTCATCCATTCCAATAATATTGGTATAAGTATGGTGTAAAACATTATGTTGAATTCTCCAATTTAAATCATAACCTCCACAAATATTTAAAAAGTAACCAATCCATTTATTTACAGTCATATTTTTGGAGTAGGCATTGTGGTTACCATCGTGCATTACCGACATTCCAATTCCTGCCATTCCGAAACCAATAATGGCCCAAAGTAGTAAAACTATTGGATAAGAAAGGTTGAGCGTCAAAATTAGAACATAAGGAACTATGTAGATGGCTATCATGAAAAATGTTTTAAATATCATAGCTGGGTTATGATTTTTAGAGATGTTATTTTCCTTGAAATAAGAGTTAACTCTTTTTCTTAAAACCTTTACAAATTCAGGTTTTGTTGTATCGAACTTTATGTTTTTTGATGATGTGATAGTATCTAAATTTATACAAATAAATGATGTTTTAACTTAAGTTTTTTTTTGTTCAATGTTTTATGCTATATTATAAGAACCTAAATATTTTAAAAATTTATAATGGCTATGGACAGCTGAAAACATATTTTTATAAGAGTTATAAGGCACATTAAATTCCTGAGCTGTAGACTGAACAATTTTACTAATTTTTTTATAGTGTATATGGCAAATATTGGGAAATAGATGGTGTTCTATTTGGAAATTTAAACCACCAATGAACCAAGAAAGCAGTTTAGAGTTCATAGCAAAATTACACGTGGTATTTAATTGGTGAATAAACCAGTTTTTATCTACTACTCTACTCTCATTGGGAGAATTAAAATCGTTGGGCTCCATAACATGAGCACATTGAAATACAATAGACAAAATGAGACCTGCAGTGTAGTGCATTATGAAATATCCTAACAGTGCCAACCACCATTTATCTAAGAAAATAAGAGGCAGAACCAAAGCATAAGAATAGTATATGAATTTATAAAAAATAAGAAGTGCCATTTGATTGCTGAAATTTCTTTTTTGAATCTTTAAAAGACCATTTTTATGGTATCTTATTAGCTGCAGAAAATCTTTTTCAAAAGACCATTGTATGGTCATAAGACCATATAGAAACCAAGCATAAAGATGTTGGTATTTATGGTGTTTTTTTAATTTTTGATCTGGTGAAAATCTAAAGAGCGCCCCTGAATCTAAATCTTCATCCATAGAAGATATATTGGTGTAAGTGTGATGTAATACATTGTGTTGTATTCTCCAATTAATATAATTACCACCTAAAAAAGTGATAAAAAAACCAAAAAAATTATTTACTTTTTTATTTTTCGAATAAGCACCATGATTGGCATCGTGCATTACTGACATTCCAATTCCTGCCATTCCAAATCCCATGACAAACCATAAAATAAGTGATAAGTAAGAAGCATTGAATATATAAAGTAGAGAATAAGACCCGAAATAAAGTAAAATTAAAAGTATGGTCTTAAGAAACATGTTGAAATTAGCATATTTAGATATTTTATTATCCTTAAAATAATTATCTACTCTTTTTTTAAGAGTTTTAACAAAAACACTTTTTTTTCTATCGAAAGTAACAGCTTTAAAGCTCATAAGGATAATTTAAAGTAAATTTAGGGAAAAAATCAACTATATTTATATGAGTAAAATTCATAATCAACATTATTATGAACATATTATTACTTTACGATTATTTTTCTTGTTCTACAAAATCAACTCCATATAGTTTTAATTCTTTTAAAACTGGATCATAGATTTCTTTATCTAAAGGCAATACTACACCTCTAGTTTTAATACTTCCATTAAGCAACATTTTAGTGGCAATACCAAGCGGCAATCCAACAGTATCGCTCATAGCAGTAAGATTGGAGTCTTTTCCGATGTAAGCCATATGAGATATTAATCTCTTTTCAATTTTATCAATTTTATAAGTAACTCTATGCCACATTACTATCATGTCTTTGTCTTGAGGACTTAACGTCCATTTATCTTGAAGTATTTTTTGTAATATTTGAGCTGGAGATGCGTCTTTAAGACCTATTTTTCTATCTTCAAAAATACCTAACCAAACTAATTTTTCCCACATATAATCGTCTTGCTCTATTCTAAGATAATGTCGAAGCTTTAGTTCCACAGAATCGTGGGTATTAAACTTGAGAAATGAATTTATAAACTCTCTATTGGTCATGTTTTCAGATCCTTCAATAATGTAAGAATCATCTGTAGCACCAAGTTGAACAAAAATATTCCAAGCTCTGCAGAAACCTACTTTTCTTAAAGTGCCTCTGTACATTGTAGAAATATTATCCAATTCGTAAATAGACCTGTATTTCAATGAATCTCTATTTGGATAACCTTCGAACTTTCCATATCCTGGAACATCAATTATATCTGTTCTTCTAAAAAGCTTATGGTAAGGTATATACTTATACTTTCCCTCTTTAATAAATTTAGCACTTCCACCTTGACCAGCCAAAACAACATTTCTTGGATTCCATGTAAACTTATAATTCCAAGGGTTATTGTCACTTTCAGGAGCAACTAATCCACCAGTGTAGGATTCAAAACCTTTAACTTCACCTCCTTTAGCCTTAACTTGGTCAATAAGTTTTTTTGCAGACATATGATCAATACCTGGATCTAATCCAAGTTCGTTTAATACTAAAACATTGTTTTTTAAAGCATCCTCATTTAAGGTCCTAATTTCATCTGTAATATAACTTGGTGTAATAACATGAGTGCCACAATCTACTGAGTCTTTTAACACCTTAAAGTGCATGTGTGCTGGAAGCATAGATATAACAACATCTGAAGATTGAATATATTCTCTTCTTTTCACATCGTTATTTGCATCTAGCTGAAAAGCAAAACCATTTGGATGATTATCTATCTTGTTTTCCGCCAACTTTAAATTAAAGTCTACTACAGTAACTGTCCACTTTTCAATTTCTGAATTGTCTAACAAATATTTAATAAGAGAAGTGGAGGATCTTCCCGAACCTATGACCAATATTTTTTTCATATTTATTTTTTATAAATGCTAACCAATCATTTTTTGTTTTGATAGAATAGAATTTATATTTGCTCACAATATATGAAAACAGATTGGTTATTTTTATCATTTTCAATACTTGGAATAGCTATTGCCACATTATTTGGAGCATTTGGTGCTCATTCACTTAAGGATTTATTTTCAACTTATGAAATGTATATATGGAATAAAGGAATATTTTATCAAATTTCTAATTCTTTGGGAGTTTTGATTTTACTGACTTTGAGAAAAATTGAGTTAATTAAAAAAAATGATTTGCCATTTTATCTTCTTATAATAGGAATTATTTTTTTTTCTTTCTCATTATATATAATTTCTTTAACAAATGTTTTTCTTGACCCTCAACATTGGCTGAAAATACTTATGATCCCTATCACCCCTATTGGAGGAAGTTTGATAATTATAGGATGGATTTTAGTTTTTCTTGGTATTAAAAAATGAAAATTACTGATGGATTTTTAAATATTTAAAAAAAATAAAAAAAACCTTATTTAGATTTATTCTAAATAAATATATTTGCAAAAAAGAAATTATTACCCACCATGATTAGAATATACACCTTACTATTTGTCGTCTTATTTGCTATTTCTTGTACAAATAAGAATGAAGTAAAAAAACAAGAGGAGATAAAGGAAAAAGAATCTTTAACTCTTTACACTCACAGACATTACGATTCAGATAAGTTAATTTTTAAAAAATTTGAACAAAAAACAGGTATCAAAATAAATGTTGTTAAAGCAAGTGCAGATGAATTGATTCAAAAAATGGAAACTGAAGGCAATCAATCACCAGCAGATTTATTACTAACTGTAGACGCTGGTCGTTTAGTAAGAGCTAAAAATAAGAATCTTCTTCAGTCTTCTAGTTCTGATATTTTAAATACATCTATTCCAAACCATCTCAAAGATTCTAGCAATTACTGGTTTGGTTTAACCAAAAGAGCTAGAGTAATAGTATATAACAAAACCACTGTTAAGCCATCTGATTTATCAGACTACGAAGATTTAGTAAATGAGAATTGGAAAAATAAAATATTAATTCGTTCCTCAAATAATATTTACAATCAATCTCTTATGGCATCAATTATTGCCAACAATGGTGAGGATTCAGCAAGAAAATGGGCTAAAGGAATAGTAAATAATTTTGCAAGAACACCAAAAGGAAACGATAGAGACCAAGTGAAAGCAATTTTAGCAAATGAAGGAGATCTTGCAATTATCAATACATATTATTTGGGTAAACTTATCAACTCAAAAGACTCCAATGAAGTAGCTGCTGGAAATGCAGTGGGTATATTTTTTCCAAATCAAGAAAACAGAGGAACACATATAAATGTTAGTGGTATTGGTGTTGCGAAAAGTTCAAAAAACAAAGAAAATGCAATCAAATTCATTGAATTTTTAATTAGTAAAGATATTCAAGAGATTTTTGCAAAAGCGAATTACGAATACCCTGTTAACAAGGACGCACAATCTTCTGAATTATTAAAATCATGGGGGGAATTTAAAGAAGATAACTTATCTTTAACAAGGCTTGGTGAACTAAATAAGAAGGCAGTAATTCTTTTCGATGAGGTTAAATGGCCTTAAGCTAAACCTTCAAATAAAAAGATGTTTTTAAAAATAAAACATTTTAAAAGAGACTTTAATAAATGGACGGTTCTAATAGTATCTGTAAGTTTATTTTTAGCAATACCTGTTTTTTCAATCTTAATAAGTCTTTTTAGAGGAAGTGGCGAAATGTGGGAACATATCACCACTTATTTTCTTTTTGATTATATTAAAAATTCTATAATCTTAATTTTTGGTACTGGATTATTGACATTTACAATAGGGACTTCTTCCGCCTGGATTATCTCGAGATATACTTTTAGATATAATAAAATTATTGAATGGTTATTATTTATGCCTTTAGCAATTCCTTCTTACATAGTTGCATATACCTACGTTGGTTTAATTGGAAATGGAGGTACATTCATTGAGATATTGAGGGATTTTGGCTTCTCTGTAACAAGAGTTGAGATGATGAATATTTATGGTTTAATTTGGGTTTTAAGTTTTTCTCTTTATCCATATGTTTATGCTGGAACAAGAACAATTTTTCAAAGCTATCCTTCTCAACTTAAGCATACAGCATCTTTACTTGGCGTTTCTAATAAAAAATATTTTTTCTCATTAGCTCTTCCACTAGCATCTCCAGCAATAATTGGTGGTTTGTTTTTAGTATTTATGGAAGTTTTAAATGATTATGGAGCTGCAAAATATTATGGTGTGAGTACATTCACTACTGGGATATTTAGAACATGGACAGCATTAGAGGATTTACAATCATCAATTTACTTATCAGCAATTCTGGTAATCTTAGTATTTATTTTAGTTCTCATTGTAAAATGGTTAAGAGGAAGAAGGTCCTACAATTTAACTCAAACCAATTCCAACCAAAAGAATGCCGACAACAGAGTAAAAATTAGTGGATTAAAAAAAATTCTCTACTTGGGGATTCTTCTAATTCCTATACTTTTTGGTTTTATTCTTCCTTTAATTCAACTTGTAGTTTGGGGAATACAAACCTTTGATTCTATGTTTAACAACGATTTGATTATTTTAGGATTAGAAAGCCTATCGTTAGGTCTTTCCACTGCTCTTCTTGTTGTTTTTCTTGCTTGTTTATTAATCTACCTTTCAAAATGGAATTATTTGAAACAATTCAATGTTTTTTCAAAAATTGCAACACTGGGCTATGTTATTCCAGGGGCAATTATTGGAGTCGGAATTATAAGAACAAGTAAATCTTTGACAGATTTATTTAGTTTCCAATTCAATCTTGAAATTGGTCACCTTGTTTACAACAGTATTTTGGTACTTATTTACGCTTATTTGTTCAGATTTATTGCAGTAGCCTACAATTCCATTGAGGGAAATACTCTAAAGCTTGGTAAAAACCTATCAGAGTCTTCCTATTTGCTTGGATATGGAAAAATTAAAACGTTTTTTAAAATTGATTTTCCTTTGTTAAGAAATGCTCTAATTAGTTCTTTTATATTGGTTCTAATTGATGTTATGAAAGAGTTGCCTCTTACCCTGATTTTAAAACCTTACAACGTAAGCACACTTGCAGTCAGGGCCTATGAATATGCAGAGGACGAAAGAGTAGCCGAAGCTGCTCTACCAGCGTTATTTTTGATATTTTTAATTGGAACTATGATTACATTGCTAAATTATAAGCTAAAAGAAAATAAGTGAAATTTGGTTAATACACTATTGTTATGAAAATATTAGAAATTGAAAACCTATCTAAATCTTTTGAATCAAAATTTGAAGTGGTTTCTGATTGTACTTTTAATATTGAATCTGGTAAAATATGTGCCATTGTAGGGGAAAGTGGAAGTGGGAAAACTACGTTATTTAGACTTATTGCTGGACTAGAGAGACCAGACAAGGGAACCATTAGAATAAATGGAACTTTAATGAGTAGTGATAAATTTATAAGAGACATTAAAGACAGAAATGTAGGATTGGTATTTCAAGACTTTTCACTATTTCCACACTTAACTGTAAAAGAAAATATTGAATTTGGTCTAAAGAAAGATAAAGATGAAAAGGTTGGAGAATTATTAGAAACTATAAAAATGGAAAATTTTCCTAATAGATATCCCAACGAATTAAGTGGAGGACAACAACAAAGAGTATCCCTAGCTCGATCTCTTGCGATGGACCCAGAACTCTTATTATTGGACGAACCATTTAGCAGTTTAGATACCCAACTGAAATCAAAAATTAGACAAGAGTTAAGAGATATAATTAAAAAAATAGGTATTTCATCTGTCTTTATTACTCATGATATTATAGATGCTTTAGAAATTGCTGATGAAATTATTTTCATGGATAATGGAAAAATAATAAGACATTGTTTAATTGAAGATGTCTTTAAGGAAATTAAGGAGGAAAAAATTCAAAATAATATGGTTGAATTAAAAAGAAATGCAGAACTAATTCTAAATGCATTGAAAAAGAACTAAAGATTTATTTTAAAATATTTTAAAAATTAAAGTAGTTACTCCCCATAAATATTCAAAAATCATTTAAAATTTTCTTATTTAGAATGATTCTAAAATACCATAAAAAAGGTATTGTCTAAATTTAGTTGAATAGTAATTTTGTCATCAAATAATTAAAAAAATAAAAATGAGAAAATATAATTTTAGATTATTATCTACATGCTTAATAGTTGCATTATTTGCAAGCTGCGGTAAAAAAGGTTGTACAGATCCACTTGCTACAAACTACGATGCTGATGCAACAAAAGATAATGATAACTGCGAGTACCTTTTTGTACCTGACAGGTATGAATTTACCGATTTAGATGGCAACAATACCGTTTCATACAGCGGACAAACTGCACGAATGGATATGCTTTCTGAAATGGTAACTTACTTAAAATCTGCTAATGGTAGTAACCCAAATCCTGCAACATTAGATGCTGCAACTTTATTATCTATGTATGACAACTCTTACACAGGATGGTCAGATACCAATTTAATTGATAACGGAAAACAATTAAAAAGTAAAACTGCACTTAATGATGCTGGCATTCAAGCAATGTTTGAAGGTTGGATGAATGATGCAGCTG
>JAYNHP010000015.1:40925-41878 GCA_038108155.1 Flavobacteriales bacterium
GTATTGAATGGACTCAAATGATAGAAAAAGGTTTGATGGGAGCTTGTTTTGTAAGTCAAATGACTTCAAATTATCTTGCTGGTATCAGTACTGATGATAATACAGTTGCTGTTGACCCTGCTGCTGGGAAATATTACACAGAAATGGAGCACCATTGGGATGAAGCATATGGATACTTTACTGATGCTCCAGATTATCCAACCAATGGAACTAATAGATTTTGGGGAAAGTATGCTAATAAGTCTTACTTAGAAGATAATATAGGTTCTGCAACAGATATTTCTTTAGCATTTAGAACTGGAAGAGCGGCAATTAGTGCAGGTGATACTGATGCAGCTCTAGTTCAAGTAGGAATTTTAGAAAATGAAGTTAAGCAAATGGTTGCTGGAATGGCTTTGCATTATTTAAATGATGTAAAATCACAAATTTCGTCTGGTGGAACACAATCAAGTATCAACCATAGTATGTCTGAAGCACTTGCTTTTATTTTTGGAATTCAATTTGTTACTGACAGTCCAGATATGTCAAGTGCTGATGTTATGGCTTTAGTAAACCAAATAGCACCAGATGTAACTGGTTTTTCAATGAATATTACTGAAATTAATGCAGTAATTGACCAAATAGCTTCTGCAACTGGTTTAACAGATAAAAAAGACGACTTTTAGAGAAGCAATATATTTTTATGGTTGTAAAGTTAATTAATTAAACAATTGCTAATCAAAAACAAGCACTCAACAAATACTATTGGGTGTTTGTTTGGTTAGTTCTATTAACAAAAATATGAATTCAAAATTTCTTAAATTTTTATATGTTTTCTCTGCTCTCTTAATCATTCAGAGCTGTAAAAAAAGTGGATGTACTGACCCGGAAGCATTAAACTATAACATAGATGCGCAAAAAGATGACAATAGCTGTCTTTACGAAGATTATGACAAATTATCTTTACTTACCAA
>JAYNHP010000016.1:0-35783 GCA_038108155.1 Flavobacteriales bacterium
ATCTACTGTTTTAGCATTGAAAATTGCTAAAACTCTTAATTGCAAAGTGGAGGATTTATTTAAATTACCGCATTAAAATTTCCTAAAATAAAAAAACCTCACTTAAAAGCGAGGTTAGTTAAGTGACCCCGGAAGGATTCGAACCCTCAACCCTCAGAGCCGAAATCTGATATTCTATCCAGTTGAACTACGGAGCCATTTTGAACAAAAATAGTTTTTTTGCAATAATTATTTTAATAATTAGTTAGTTTGCATGTTGTGAGATGGTTCAAGTATACTTTATTTTTTATAAATCACTTTATATTATCTATAAATGCACAAGATTTTTCCGTAGGCACATGGAGAGATCATTTGCCATATTCAGAATTTAATCAAGTAGTGCAAGTAGGAAACTTATTTTATGCCTCTACACCCTATTCTATAGTTGAGTTTGATAATTCTAATAATGAAATAACAAAATTGAGTACCGTAAACGGATTAAGTGAAATTGGAATATCTTGTATCGAAGCTAATAATTCTCACCAATCTTTGCTAATAGCTTACAACTCTAGCAATTTAGATTTGATTAAAAATGGAGAAATAACCAATATTTCGTCGATTTTCAACAGTTCTATAATTGGAGACAAAACCATTTATAGCCTATATAGTCATAGTAAATATATTTATGCTTGTACTGGGTTTGGTATTGTCGTAGTAGATATAGAAAGGAAGGAAATAAAAGACACCTATATTCTAGGAACCAATAACTCTCAAATAAAAGTTAAAGATCTTCATATTTCACAAGATACCATTTATGCTCTTACAGAAAACGAGATTAAGTACGCAGCACTGAACAATGCATTTTTATCCAATCCAAGTGTTTGGGATTCACACTTTTTGCCACAGGGAGCAGAAATTAATAATCTTGAATCTTTTTCAGATGATTTTTTTGCATTTGGCAATTCAAATATTGTTTTTAAGTATTCGAATAACAAGTGGGATACAATTATTTATCAACCTAACGAATTACTAAGAAACTTTAAGGTTAGTGATATGGATCTTATTACTTGCACAGAATCTTATGCGACTATTTACAATCAAAATTTAGATACTTTAGACTTTCTATATGCTTACAATGGCAATACCGAGATAGCACCTAATGATATTATTTACAGCAGTGGTTATTATTGGATTGCAGACAACTCAAAAGGATTCATAAGGGTTAAAAATAATTTTTCATCAGAAAAAATTGGACAAGGAGGACCTTTTAATAATGAATGTTTTCATTTGTCATCTCAAGGTGAAAATTTATATGTTGCTGCTGGAACACCAGACGGGTCTAATTGGAATAAAACTTTTAATTGGCACGGTGTTTTCCAATTTAATAGTTCCTGGAGTTATTACAATCAAACTAATATTCCGCTAATGTTTCAAGAAATAGATACTATTTCCGATATAGTATGGACAACACCAAATCCCAATAATGAAAATAAATTTTTAGCTTCTTCATTTGGAGGAGGACTTTTAAGTTTTAATGGAAATCAAATTGAGGAAAGGTTCACTTTCCATAATTCATCTTTACAAACAAGAATTGGTCAAAACGGAAACAATGTTTTTGTTGCTGGATCTTGCTATGATAATTTGGACAACTTATGGATTGCAAATTCATTTGTCACCGCGCCATTGTCTGTTAAAACCCCAGATGGAGTTTGGAAATCTTTTTATTGTGGAGCACTGGCATCTAACCAACTTTGTACAGATTTAGTTGTAGATAACCAGTACGGATATATTTGGATGGTTATAAAAGGGATTGGAATATTGGTATATGATTTTAATCAAACACCTCTTGACGAAAGTGACGATCAGTATAAAATTATTGGAACAAGCGCTGGTTCAGGTTCTTTGCCAAGTAGTTATGTTAATACTTTAGCGATAGATAAAGATGGTGAAATATGGATAGGGACAGATAAAGGACCAGTTGTTTTTTACAGTTCTTACTCAATAATGAACGAACCCAGCTATGATGCTCAAAGTATTTTAATTGAGCAAGATGGGACTTTGCAGTATCTTTTGGAGAACGAAATAATAAAAGATATTGCAGTAGACGGAGCCAATAGAAAATGGATGGCAACTCAAGGAGGCGGACTTTTCTTGATTTCTAAAGAGGGGACTGAGACCATTTATTCTTTTTCACAAACCAATAGTCCACTATTCAGTGACAAAGTAAATTCATTGGCAATAAACCAAGTTTCTGGTGAAGTTTTCATAGCTACTGACAAGGGAATTCTTGGGTTTAAATCTACAGCTACATCTCCAGCGAATGAATTTGTAGACTTAGTAGTTTATCCAAATCCTGTTAGACCAGAATTTCTAGGAAATATTGCTGTAAAGGGAATGATGAATAACTCAGAAGTTAAAATTATTGATGCAAGTGGAATTCATGTTAGAACTATTTTTTCCAATGGAGGACAGGCGGTTTGGGACGGGTTAGATAAAAACAATCAAATGGTTGGAAGTGGTGTATATTATTTTTTAGCTACCTCGGAAGATGGGTATTCTAAGGCCAAATCCAAAGTTCTTATAATTAGATAGTTTTTATCTCCTATTTGTGAATATCTATCTAAGCCAAAGCATTTAACTACAAGCTTTAAATTTAATTTTATAAAATGGTTTGGTTAGACATTGTTTTATTGACGCCATTAATATGGGGTGCATATACAGGATTCAAAAAAGGACTTATTGCCCAGATTCTAGGAATCACAAGTCTCTTAGTTGGAGTATGGATAGGAACCCAGCACCAAGAACTTATAGAGTTCTTAATCATTGATAAAGTCCAAGAAAAATACTTATCTATTGCTTGTTTTATTATTCTTTTTTTTGGAATTATTATTCTAGGGGCAATTATTATAAAAATATCTGAAAAATTCATCAATTTTATTCAATTAAAACTATTAAATAAAATAGCCGGAGTTGCTCTTGGAATTGTTAAAATTCTTTCTTTTTTGATAGTAATTGTTTTTATCATAGAAAGCTGGGACGTCAACAGTCTTATAATTAAAAGAGATACCAAAGAGGCATCTATCGCTTATCCAATTTTTAAAAGTATTGGAAATATGGTTCTACCAACTCTGAAAGATGAAAATATTTTAGATAGTTTACCAGACCCAAATAAACTGGTTATCTAATTTAAAGTTTAACTATATTTGGAGAGTGTATTTTTCAGATTTTCCTGGGCAAGACTCCACTAAAACTCAATTATTAGATTTATTTAAATCTGAAAGAGTTCCACATGCCTTACTATTGAACGGTGAGGAGGGTTGTGGACATTTGCAATTAGCACTATCTTTTTCTTCTTTACTTCTTTGTAAATCCCCAACACCATTAGACGCTTGTAAAAATTGTTCTTCCTGTAAAATGTATGAAAAATACCAACACCCTGATTTACATTTTTCTTATCCAATTCACCTTTCAAAAACTGAGCATTCTGAAACTTCTGACGATCAAAGATCTTCTTTCTTAGAGGCATTAGAAAAGTACAAATGTTTGGGAAAAAAAACCTGGTACTCTAAAATGGGCAATGAGAATAAGCAAGGGGTAATTGGGGTTAAAGAAAGTCAAGCTATATTAGCTAAAATCAGCCTTAAATCTTTTTTTGGAAGTGCTAAGATTCTCTTAATGTGGATGCCAGAGCTAATGAATATTCAAGCTGCTAACAAGCTATTAAAACTAATAGAGGAACCACCCGAAAACACTTATTTTATTTTTGTGTCTAACAACCAATCAAAAATACTACCTACAATTAGTTCAAGACTTCAGACTATTAACGTACCTAGACTTAAAGATGAAAATATTTCTGATTTTTTAGAAAAAAAATTTCAAATAGAACCTTCTACTGCAAAGAATATTGCTAAGATTTCCAAAGGCAATTTAAACAAGGCTATAAATACTCACTTAGATGCTGGTATTTCAGAAATGAACAGATCACTTTTTGTTAACTGGATGAGACTTTGTTACTCAAGAAATATTGCAGATACTATTGACTGGGTAAACGAGTTTTCTAAAATAGGAAGAGAGCAGATTAAAGATTTTATAACTTATTCATTAGAAATGTATAGACAATGCATAATGGGAAATTACAATATGGAAATTGAAGGGGTTAGTGAGAGTGAAAAGAATTTTTTAGAAAAATTTAAACCATTTGTAAATCACCAAAATATTTCTGAAATTAATTCCATAATGAACGATGCTTATTACCACATGGAAAGAAATGCAAATCCTAAAATCCTAATGCTTGATGTATCTATAAAACTCTACAAACTTTTGAGAACTAAATAATATATCCTTTAATGAAATCAAAATCTTTTTTAAAAATTGCAATTTTTGGTTTTCTTCTAAGTTGTAGTGAAGAAAACATTATTATCAACGATTATATTGACATTGAAAATACCCAGCTATCTTTTAAAGACACAATTGTTTTTCAAACTAAAATTTCAGATACTATTAATCCACACAATATTTTTCTGCAATTAAGAACATCTACAGATTACAAATGGTCTAATATGTTTGTTTTTTCTGAAATTTACTTCCCAAATAATAAAACAAGGACAGATACCTTTGAAGTTTTTTTGATGGACAAGAAAGGAAACTGGAATGGCGATAAATCCGGAATTGTTGTAAATTTCAACCATTCACTTTATAAAAATATCAAGTTTCCTATTAAAGGAGATTATAAGTTTAAACTTATTCAAGCTATGAGAGATACTATTCTTAAAGACGTTATGAGTGTTGGCCTAAAAATCACCAAGCCTATTAAAAAACTTTAATTCTTTAAACAGTATTTTGAAAAAATCACTAAAGTCCAAGTTGCCCCATAATGGGACTAATATATTTTCTTCAATGTCTAAACTTGCTATGGAGAATAAAGCAATTAATTTGTCTCAGGGATATCCAGATTTTGAAGTAGACCCCGTTCTTATAAGTTCTGTTGACAAGTATATGAAACTTGGATTCAATCAATATGCCCCAATGCCTGGAGTATTGAGATTAAGGGAAGTAATTTCCAAGAAAATATCTAAAAACTATAATCAGCATTATGATGAACATGAAGAAATCACTGTGACAGCTGGCGCTACTCAAGCAATTTTTACTACTATTTCTGCACTAATTCACCAAAATGATGAGGTTATTATTTTTTCACCTTCTTTTGATTGTTACCAGCCAGCTGTAGAGCTTAACGGAGGAATTCCAGTATTTATTGAGATGGAATCTCCAGATTTTAATATTAATTGGAATACAGTTGAGGAAAATATTTCTTCAAAAACAAGAATGATTATCATCAATTCTCCACAGAATCCACTGGGAACTATTTTTTCTAAAAATGACATGACTAACTTAGAAAGAATAGCTGAAAAATACGACTTGATAATTTTAAGTGATGAAGTTTACGAACATCTAGTTTTCGACAATAAAAAACATCTTTCAATTTGCAGTTTTCCAAAACTTTTCAATAGATCAATTGCTACTTTTTCTTTTGGAAAAACATTTCATGTAACTGGCTGGAAATTAGGATATGTTGTGGCGCCTAAACAATTAATGTCTGAAATTAGAAAAGTTCACCAGTTCAATGTTTTTTCTGCAAATCACCCTTTACAGTTAGCGGTGGCAGATTATCTAGAGAACGAAGAACATTTTTTGAGACTTAATGAATTCTATGAGCAAAAGAGAGATTTATTTTTAGAAATTATTTCTGCTTCTAGATTTCAAGCCAAAGCTTGTAGTGGAACTTATTTTCAGCTCTTAAATTATTCTTTGATTTCGGAAATACCTGACACAGAGATGGCTATAGATTTAACAATTAAAAATGGCATAGCTAGTATTCCAATATCTGTATTTTCTCATTTTAAAAATGACGAACAAAATCTTAGATTTTGTTTCGCTAAAAAAGAGGAAACCCTAAAAAGAGCAGGAGATATTCTCGTTAAAATATAATTATTCACAATTCACTCTTTAAATTTGGTTTTCTTTTAGCAATTCTATTTTTCAATTTACTCTATTTTTACTCTGATGAAAAAACATCTACTTTATTTCCTGTTACTATTGACTTTAAATTCAACAGCTCAAAATATAATAGATGTTTATTTTTTCGATGACAGCTGTAGCTATGAGATGATAGATCCTGAAATGCTAGTGGTAGAACGTTGGGACACTTTAGCGCAATCAAAATTTTGGAAAACTATTATTACAACAACCAAAGACACGTGCGTAATTAACATTGCTAGCACAAGACAAATTTTAGATTATATAAATAAAGACACGTGGTTTGATCAATCTGAGGAAGAAAAAAAAGCCTTTAAAG
The DNA here is from genome assembly GCA_038108155.1 of Flavobacteriales bacterium. Classification (GTDB taxonomy): domain Bacteria; phylum Bacteroidota; class Bacteroidia; order Flavobacteriales_D; family Parvicellaceae; genus MED-G20. Next base: position 6,335 of record JAYNHP010000016.1, read on the forward strand.
ATTCAGTTATAGATTACTACTGTTTGGACACCAACACTAGATTATATATTACTACTGGCAAAAAAGAGTTTTACCAAATAGAGCAAGTGATTCCTTCTTTAGAAACTGCAATAAATATTTTTCAAGAAAATAATGTAGACCCTTGGTTTGCACAAACTATTTTATTAATTGAAAGTCCTGCTCAATTAAAATATTCTAGGGTTGGTGCTTATGGGCCTTTTCAAATAATGAAAAGAGTTGCAAGAGACATGGGTCTTACTGTAAACAAGTATGTAGATGAAAGAAAAGATTTTAATAAATCTGCTTTTGCAGCAAGCGAATTATTAAGAACTATCTGCATCCCACAAGCCTACAGAATTTTATGTAACGTAGGAGACATTGAACCCCAAGGAGATGAATTGTGGTTCAAGCTTTTAGTTCTTCATATTTACCATGCTGGGGCAAGAAATGTAGAATCATTACTAAGCCAATTAGACCAACCTCTCCAAGGGATGGAATTAATAAAATGGATGTGGAAAAATGAATACGGAAATTTTAAAAATGCATCACAAAATTATTCTCAAATTGCTATTGCTGCTATGCTAACTCTTAAGGATATTGTACTTTCCGATTGTGAATATATTTTCGATTGTAACGGAAACAATTCTATTAAAAATTAATGAATAGGGTTCTAAATCTAATCTCAAATATTTTGGTAATTGGGTTTGCATTATTGGCCTTTTTATACCATAATCAAGATTTTGGATTAGAGCTAATAATATTCAAAGAAATCACCATTTTTTTTCCGATAATTTTATTGTTAATTGGAGGATTTAAAAGCTTTTCTAGATGGAAAAAAATTAAATTAACGAAAGGGAAACAAGGATTTAAAATCTCAAAATCTGGATGGCTCAAAGCTTTTACCTACGAAACTTTGCCCTTCTTTATTTTCGTTCCATTAAGTATAATTCTATTGTTTTATCTAGAAATGACATTCTTTTTTGTGTTAGTGCTTTATGTTCTTATTGCTGAAAGTCTATTTTTTTTGTTTTTTGGAAAAAAAGCTTTTAAGATTATTGAAAATGAACAGGCGTTAATTATTTTAAATAACCAACAACATTTTCTTTTTTGGGATAAAATAAAACATATTTCATTTCGACAAAAGGGAATGATAATCTTAATGAAAACAAAACACCAAATTTATATTGGTGAGTCAGATTACGATGATTTCCCAAACTGGAAAGAATGTATTAAAAATCAAGCTATTTCGCAGGGAGTATATATCCAGAACTAATGATTCTATTTGATTCCACTTACTATTATAGCTTCTAGCTCTCTTAAATATTTTGATTTTTCAAAATTTGGAGCGTAAAGATAACCTTGAGCAGTTATGATTTTTGTTTTTTTACTATTTAGCCAAGAATAACTTAAAAAAGGGCCTCCCATTTTATCATTTTCCATTCTCCAACAGCCTTTTATTTGCTTAACATATTTATCATTTATATAAAAGGAAGTATCCATGGTTTTACTTATTTCATTTTCAACTGTTTTCATAAAAGAGCTATCTCTCTTTCCAGTAAGATAAGCTTTCCCTAATGAGTCTTTTACTGAAAGAATTTTACTTTTCTCAAATTGATTTTTGTTTTTATAGTCTTCTTGGCACAAAACAATTCCTCTTTGAATTTCATGCGATCCGTTTTGATCTTTTTGAATTTCAAGGGTACTCCACCACCAAAAGTTTTTCGCTTTTTTATTAAGTTTTATTCCACTGGGGGCTTTAAATTTCAACCCTAATGATTTTTCTAATTCTTTATTTATATTGTTTTTGTCTGAAAAACTTTTCTGAATCTTATTTAAATTAAAAGTTTTTAAAATTGATTTTAGTTCATTGTTTTTGAACTTGAAATAATTAATAGCAGCTTGTTCAGACTTAAATTTAAGCTCTACAATTAACTGCCCGTTTGCCCAAAGATCTTTTTTAATTACTGGCACTACATTTTTAGAATTATAATTTTCAATCTGAATAAAAACAAAACAATTGTTATTTTTTATGTTTTTCAAAATTTTATTAGGGACCACAAAATCTGTATAAAATTCTTTTTCGTAGGGTAATGGAGTAGTTTTAACCAATTTTTCAAAAGAACTTTTGATGGTCTTTCCTAAATCCCCTTCCCAATATTTTTTATCTAAAGCAAAAAGAATTTCATGGTAATTTTTCTTAGCAATTGGCTTCATAAGATGTGGTTGGTAGTCATCATCATTACTGCAGGTTATAAATAACAATCCTACAAGAGCCATAAAAAGTATTTTTATAATTCTTAAATACATAATGTCAAACCATAAGAGTAAGTATAAAGATCTTTATAAAGATTAGAATATTGTGAAAAATTGGTTTGGAAGAAAACTCCTATATTTTTAAATATAAACTTTAGATTTCCAGAGAGAAAATATTTCTTATTAAAGAAATTATTTCTAGTTTCTATGCTTTGGTCTAATTCCCCATATTCTAATTTGGATTTACCGACCATCAAAAATTGATTTACAAGCTCTAGTTCGGTTTTTATCTTTGGGGTTTTCTTAGGAAAAGGAACCCAGCTAAAGTTAACAGGAACAGTAAAATAATGATGTTTTAAAATACTTTTAGATATTGCTGGTTGGGGTCCAGACATCAAAGGTGAATCAAATATAGTCATCGTATCTTGAGAGATACTTATTATTTGGTTGTCAAGATCTAATTTATTTTTTCCAATACCAACTCCAATAAATAATTTTAGAGACTCTTTTTTAAGATCAAAAGATTTTAAGAAAATTCCAAAATTCATGTTCACAGATCTAAGTGCCTTATATCTAATAGGTTTAAAACTACTAACGCCATCAAAAATAGAATTGGTATTTAGCTGCATGTTACCCAATGAAAAGTTTATTTTAGATTTTGTTTTTTTGTGTTTTTCCTCACTTATGCTGTTTTCAAATTCCCATTCATTATCCGAACTCCCTTTAGAAACAATTAGTATTTTAGAATCTTTATATTTAAATTGAAGAGTATCGCTAAACTGAGCATTTACGCTACTAATTAGAAGAAAAAAGATGATGAAACTTTTAGAAAATGCTAAAATTTTTTGGAAAAAATACCAAATATATTTTGTAGACATATGGCAATATCTAGTCATAATTATAATCTTTCTAATTGGCTTAATTTTTATTTTATAACCCTATCTTAAAGCAAAAGAGGACTCTCCTATAAAGTACCCATCATTGAAAATTTCAACTTTGTAACTCCCAGGTTTTAATTCTTCTTGAATTTCATGAAAAACACATAAGTCCATGTTTTCATTTTGATAATTTACTATTCGTTTTGAACTAAGTTCTAAATTTTCTCCACCAGAACTAATAATATTAATTGGATCCTTAGAAACTAATGTTTTTTGATTTGGATCAACTACTTTGATATAAATATTTTTATCTCCAGCTTTCGAAAGTTTATTTTCCAGCAAAGTAAAGCAGGCTTTTATCATATTAGTTTTAGCAGCTCTAGTAGTTTCACTTTGTGTCCCGGAATTTCTTATCCTTATAGCGGAAACTGTTACATTCCCTGCTTGTAGGACTGCTCCAAGAGCAACTTTACTTTGCAAATCTTTGTTTTGTTTTTTATACTTCTGGTTCTCATTAGATACCGTATTTAATTTATTGGTTTTTTCTGTTAAAGTATTAGACAGATTAATATTTAAGGTATTTAATGAATCTATCGTATGGATATACCCTTTCATAATTCCTCTTAATGTTTCCGCCTCTTTTTTAAGTTTGAATATAGATCTCCAGTCTTTTTTTGATTTACTATTAAGTTGATCGACTTTTTTCATTAGAGTTTTAATTTTTTCTCTTTGTTGATTTATACTATCTATAACAATAGTATTACTTAGTTCAAGACTGTCATAAGAGACCAATAATAATTTTAAATTATCTTTTAGATTTGAGGCTTTGGATGCTGACAACGCATCTTCATTTAACAAGATTTTGTTCATCTCATTATTTTCCATAAGAATACTAGAAAGTTCTTTAGACATTTCGTGATTTTCTTTATTTAAGGAGCTTATTAAGTACCCTGTATATCCTAGACAAACTACTAACAGCAGAATAATAATTGAAGAATATTTATTTTTGGAAGTTGGGTTCTCGTTCATATTAACTAATTTTCTGTTGACTAACGATTATTATAGTAAAGTTAATACATCTTGTTAAAAGAATTTATACAACTTATATATCCCGATTTTTGTTCTGGGTGCAACCAGCATTTATTGTTTTCAGAAAGAGCAGTTTGCTCTTCTTGTTTGATGGAATTAAAATCTTCTTTTGTTTCAAATTCCAATACTTTTTTTGGTAGATATTCTGTAAATAGAGAAATCTATGCATTTAAATTTTTCAAGAACAAATTACTTCAAAAAATGATTTATGAAATGAAATACAATGGGAATAAAGAAACTGCATTTGTTTTGGGAATAGAGTTGGGGTTCTTAGTTCAAAATGTTTGTAAAACTAAAAACCAAAATTTTGACTTTATAATTCCAGTTCCTGTAAGTGAAATTAAGAAACGAGCAAGAGGATATAATCAATCTGAATATATAGCGAATGGTATTTCTCAAGTAATTAAATTACCAGTTCTGAAAGATCGTCTTAAAAGGAGAAATAATTTAAGATCTCAGGTGAATAAATCAAAATTTAACAGATGGTCAAACGTAGATGAACAGTATTATCTATCAAAAAATTTAAATGGTATCAATAAAGTATTGTTAGTGGATGATGTGGTTACCACTGGCGCTACAATTAACAGCTGTATAAAAGCACTTCAAACTAAAAATAATATAGAGATTTCTGTGGCTGCTTTGGCTGGAAATAAACAATAAAAATAATTATTGAGAGTTTTTCTCTGGAGTTTCAATAGTGGCTTCAATTTCTACACTTTCGATCTGACCATCTTTAAATGAACCTTCATATTTTGCATTTTCTTTCATCCAATGATACTCACCAATTCCATTCATAGCATCTTCAGACCAATGACCATTATAAGTGTTGCCATTTTTCCATGTGTATTTTCCAATTCCATTTTTCTTTCCACCAAGAAACCCTCCTTTATATTTGTCTCCATTGGAATATATGAAGTCGCCAAAACCTTGAGGCTTTCCATCTACCCAATATCCATCGTATTTATTGCCATCTTCCCATAAAAAAGTCCCATGCCCTCGGTGACAATTTCCTTTAACGCATTGTGAATAAGATGCTACAGAAATGAGAGTAAAAAAAGATGCTGCAAATATATTTTTCATGACTAATATTCTTGTTTTAATTTATAAAATTAATAAATATTAATAAAAAACACTAGTTCATAGCAACTTAAATTTTTTTACAATTATAGTTCTAAAGAGTTAGCATAATCTATATTTTCATCATTAATTTTTTTTGAAAACCTATTAATATTTATCATTGAATCTAATGGGTTTTTTTGGTAAATATAGTCTAGTAATTCTCGGACCAAAAGCGGGGCCATTAGTATTGCTTTGCTGCCCATCCCATTCACAGTAAATAAATTTTTAATTATTGGATGTTCTCCAACTAATGGTTTTCTGTCCTGGGAGGTTGGCCTAAAGCCAAATTTTTGATCTATAATCTCAATTTCATCTATTTCAATAATCTTATTTAGTTTTTTCATTAGATATTCCCTAGCATCTACTGAAATATTTGGATTAAGGTCTTTATTGCTGTAAGTTGACCCTATGGTAAATATATTTTTAGTTTCGGGTAGAGAGAATATTCCACAGTTTATTATTTCAGGTGGTAATATGGTTGAAAATACTTTAAGCAATTCTCCTTTATTAGGAATTAATGGTAAATAATTAAACATAGGATTTTTCAAGGCATTTATCCCTTCACACATTATTATATTTGAATAAGTATCTCCCTCATAATGAAATTTATTATTTATTAATTTAAGCTCATTAGCTTTAAATACATCCTTTATAAGACAGTTACTTTTCAAAATTGAAGCGCGTACAAAGTCTAATAACTCATTAACAGAAAGCCGACTGCAAAGTTCAACAACCCCACTCCCAAACCTGTCTTTTAAGTTATCTAACTCTATATTATTTAAGCTTAATATGTTTTTATAAATTTCATTATTTGTCTTGCCAATCCAATTATTTTGTTCTTCAAAAGATGTAAATATCCTTAATAATTTATAGGGTTTATAAAGCTCAATTTTGCTTTCAAAATTAATTTCTTTATAAAAAGAATCGCTAAATTTATAAAATTCTCTTCCTCTCCATGTAAGATTACACCTTTTAAGGGAAATTGGATGGACAATTCCTGTAGCAACTTTAGAGCTGGTGTTTTGGCTCTGTTCATCTATTAATTTAAACTTTTTTGAATTTTTTTTTAGTTGCAATGCAACAATAGAACCTGTTATTCCTTGACCAACAATTAAAAAGTCATAATTCATTTATATCGGAATGTCTTTAAGACAAATTGCAACGCCAAAGAAGACCATTAACCCGCCTATTAATATGCCGATGATAGATAAAACCTTATTATCTAGTTTTTCCTTCAACCTACTAGAAAAATAGATTTTAAATATATCTATAATCAACATTGTTAGTAATGTAATTCCAAAAAATGACAATAGTTGAAAATCTCCTAATCTCAATTCATTGGTTGCATAAGTACTTGCAGCAATCCAAAATATAAGGACACCAGGATTTATAGCATTTAACCCAAGACCTTTTATTAATAATTGAAAAGGATAAATTATTTTCTTGCTAGTATCTGTTTCAATCTCTTTCACTTTATTAATGGGAGAAGTATTTGATTTTATTTTAATAATGTCTTTGTAAACAGAGACTGCACCTAATAAAATAAATATTGATCCGGCTATATATTTTACAAATGAATTTGTAGTCAACCAAAGATTGATTTTTTCTGCAACAAAAAATGCAGCTAACAAGTAAATAGCATCACTTAAAAGTATACCAATATCTAAAAAAATAGCAGCTTTAAATCCTTTTTTTATACTAGTTTCCATTAAAATAAAAAAAGCAGGACCCAGCATAAAGCTTATGAGTATTCCAAAGACTACACCGTTTTGAATTATTTCCATTGTTAACTGGGAAATTGATTGAAAAAAAAAACCGCCCATGGGCGGTTTAATATTTAATTAATCAAATTTTTTAACTATCCTTTAACAAAAGGAAGACCTGTTTTAGGGCTTTCTACAACATTTTTACCAGCTGGTAAATCGCAAGCATTAGATCTTTCGTCTTTGCAGAAGTAATAAATAGTTTGATTTCTTCCACCTCTAAGTTCTACATTTTTAGTGTGTAAGTAGTAAGTTTTACCTTTACTATTGGTATGTGAATACGCCATTTTATTAAATTTTAATTGTTTACATTTCTAATATAATAAAAACATGGCTATTAATCCCTGAAAAACGTGGATTTATCACATTTTTTTTACATAACAGTGTAAAATAATGGGTTTGTAAAGGATTTTAGCAGTTATAAATACGTTTATCAGATGAAAATTTAATATTTCTTAAAGGCTTGATTTTTGGACCAACTCCGTACTTATTTCATAACATAAAGTTCTATTTTTGATATTCACGTATGATTAACTCTTTTGCCAACAATAAACACATTAGGATTAAAATTTAAAAAATGATGACTATAGTTGTTTATTGAACTTGGAAGGTGAATCAATTAAAAAAAACATAAAACAAATAGAAGGTAAATTTTCATGTTAATTGAATTTATAAATATTAAATATATCTTGCATTAAATTTCAACAAATAATTTAACAAATATGAAATCTCATAATATTTCCCTGATTAGTTCTCTTATATTAATTACAATGAGCGGTTGGGGCTATCTATCCTCGGAAACTCCTTCTGTAACAGCATTGATACCATTATTTTTTGGAGTAATTCTACTATTTTGTTATCCTGGTATAAAAAAAGAAAATAAAATTATTGCTCATATTGCTGTAACTTTAACTCTTCTTGTTTTTCTAGCTCTTTTTATGCCACTTAAAGGTGCTTTCGGAAGAGAAGATAATGGCGCAGTTCTAAGAATATCTTTAATGATTGCTGGATCAGCATTTTCTCTTTTTGGATTTATAAAAAGTTTTATAGCTGCAAGAAAAGCTAGGGAAAATAGTTAATTTTAAATCAACCAAATTCATCCTTGGAAAAAGCAGTTCTTGTAGGAATTAATTACTCTTCACAAACCAATGCCCAAACTAAAGAATTTTTGGACGAATTGGCATTTCTGGCTCTTACATCAGGTGCCAAAATGGTCAAAAAATTTACACAATCTTTGAATGTTTCTCACTCAACAACCTTTGTTGGCAAAGGAAAACTTATTGAAATAGAACATTTTGTAAAAGAAAATGAAATTGATTTGGTAATTTTTGACGATGATTTAACCCCCTCACAACTAAGAAATATCGAAAAGCAATTATGCTGTAAAATTTTAGATAGAAGTAATTTAATACTAGATATTTTTGCAAGTAGAGCTAGGACTGCTCACGCAAAAACCCAAGTAGAATTAGCCCAATATCAGTACCTTTTGCCTCGATTAACTCGGATGTGGACGCATCTAGAAAGGCAAAAAGGAGGAATAGGAATGAGAGGCCCTGGAGAGACACAGATTGAGTCAGATAGAAGAATAATCAACCAAAAAATAAGTAATTTAAAACAAAAGCTTGTTAAGATTGACAAGCAAAAATTTGCTCAAAGAAATAATCGTGGCAATATGGTTAAAGTTGCCCTTGTTGGTTATACCAATGTTGGCAAATCTACATTAATGAATATTATAAGTAAATCCAAGGTGTTTGCAGAAAACAAACTATTTGCAACATTAGATACAACAGTGAGAAAAGTAGTGGTAGATCAAGTTCCATTTTTACTTAGCGATACAGTTGGATTTATAAGGAAATTACCGCATCAACTTGTAGAATCTTTTAAATCGACATTAGACGAAGTTAGAGATGCTGATATTTTAGTTCATGTAGTGGATTTGTCACATTCCGTTTACCAAGATCAAATGAACTCAGTAAATGAAACTTTGAATGAGATAATGTCAAATCCTAAGCAAACAATATTGTGTTTCAATAAGATTGATAGGATTCCAAAAGACGAATTAAAATCTTTAAAAGAGTTTTGGGAAAACAAAGAATTTAATGTTGTATTTATTTCTGCAACTGAAAAATCGGGAATTCAAAACTTAAAAAAAGAACTTTTTAATAAAGTAAAGGATATTCATTATACTAGATTTCCCTTTAATAAGACCCCAGTGTATTATTAAGAAATAATTTTTGTTATATTCAAATTAGAATGGGAAAGAAATTAGTTATAGGTTCATCTGGCCAAATTGGGGTTGAATTAATTGAACAATTAGCAAAAGATTTTGGTCCCAACCAAGTTATAGCTGCAGATATAAAATTAGTTTCAGAAGGAAAAACTCTAGGGGTTGAATATATTACACTTGATGTTTTAGATAAAGAGAAGTTGTTTGAAATAATAAAACAACACAATATTTCAGAAGTTTATTTATTGGCAGCAATGTTGTCAGCAATTGCAGAAAAAAATATTCAATTAGCATGGAATTTAAACATCAAAGGCCTATTCAATATTTTAGATTTAGCAAAAGAGAAACATATTGAAAAGATTTTTTGGCCTAGTTCTATCGCTGTTTTTGGACCAACAAGTCCCAAATTAAATACTCCTCAGTCAACTTTATTAGAGCCCTCCACAGTTTACGGAATTAGTAAAATGGCTGGAGAAAGATGGTGTGAATATTATTTTTTAAAATATGGAGTAGATGTAAGAAGTTTAAGATATCCCGGAATAATTAGCTATAAATCTCCACCAGGCGGAGGGACTACTGATTATGCAATTGAAATTTTTCATGCTGCAATTAATCTAGGTTTTTATGATTCTTTTATTGCCAAAGAAGTCACACTTCCAATGGTATATATGAACGACGCGATAAGAGCAACTATGGAAATCATGCAAGTAGATAGAAAAAAACTGACTATAAACTCCAGTTACAATTTGGCTGCAATTAGTTTTAGTCCGGAAGAAATCTCTAATGAAATAAAATTATTATTTCCAGAATTTAAAATAACTTACAGTCCTGATTTTAGAAATGATATTGCATTGTCTTGGCCCTCTGTTATAGATGATAGTTTTGCTAGAAATGATTGGGGTTGGGAACACAATTTTGATTTAAAAAAGACCACATTAGAAATGGTAAATGGAATTAATAATTAAGTTTTTAATTGAATTTTTCTTGAACTTTATCAAACAACTCTTTAATGCTATTAAATGCTTCTTTTTTAGTTGCTCTTTTATAATTCCATCTTGCATTAAGTTTCACTGTAAGTATCCAGTATTTGAAGTTAAGCATTGCAATTATTGGAGCTGACAATATAAAGATAAGTCCATACAACCAATCTTTAAAAATTGTTAATGAAAGTGCTATTAACAGCCAATAAAATGCAAATAGAATAACACCAATAGCAAGTTTTAATGACGAATGAAAATGTTTGTCTCTGATTTTCTTTTCAACAAACCATACAGGTATTTTATATGGAATATAATTTGTTGTAAGACCAATTAAGTGAAATGGAAGCACTAAAAACATAATTGAACTAAAAATAATTAGCTTCATATAAGAATATGGATTCTTATTTAATATGTAGGGTCTAATTTTATTTCTAACCATAAAAGCCTTTATACTTTTTATGTCGTCTATTAATTTGTTATATTCTTTAGGTTTATCAGCTTTTAAATGTTGAGTGATGTTTAATTTTTCTTTTCTTAAATCAAATTTTCTTTTGAGTTCTTTATGTTCTTCTTTTAATGGGAACCTATGAAGTAGGTAGTAAAGCTCATCGTAATTATCAATATCTTCAATATTGATAATTAAAGAACCTAAATCTTCTCCAATTTTCAACGTTAATTTATTGATAGCTTCTGCACTATTTTCTTCATAACTTGAATAATAGTCACTTACTTTTATTGGATTTCCTACGTTAAGTAAAACTTCAGAATTCATATTAAAATGATTTTCATAATCTATTCCAACAGGGACAATATACAATGGAGATTCTTTACCAAACTTAGAAAGTGTTCCAAATGCAATTCTAGCTAAACCTTTTTTTAGCGGGCGAAGCATTTTTTTATAATTGTGATTACCCTCTGGGAAAATCATTAAATCATTTCTCTTGCTTAACATTTCATAACATGCAATAAATGTTTCTTCATTTTTTTCAATGGTATTTACACCATCTCTTTGTCTGAATATTGGAAGCATGTAACAACCTCGTAATATTTTATCCGCTAGTTTATTTTTAAAAATATCGGCTCTAGCTAAGAAATTTATTGGGCTATTAGTTTGACCAGCAATAATAATAGGGTCCAAAAATGCATTTTGATGATTTACAGCATATATTATTCCAGCATTTTTTGGAATTTTTTCTTTCCCTTCATATTCGAGTTTTTTGAAGTAAGTTCTTGCGCCAGTAATTACAATAGCATACCCTAATTTATATGGTAAATACCAGTTTTTAAACAAATAACCTATCCAAAATTTACGCATAACTTATCTTAGAGCAGCATTAAATTTATCTTCTAATTTACCTTGAATTGAGTTCATAACAGAATCAACTTCTTGGTCTTTCAGTGTTCTCTCAGAATGCAAAAATTCAAATCTTAGTCCATAAGCTTTCTTGCCAATATTTTTTTTATCTCTATATATGTCAAATAAAGTTGTGTTTTTTAAAAGCTTACTTTTTAATTGATCAATAGCATGTTTAATTTCTTGCATGGTTACATCTTCTGGAATTAAAATAGATAAATCTCTGTATACTTTTTGAAATTTATTGATAGGTTTAATTTTAGGTTTTGAATTTGCAATAACCTTCATAAGATTATCAAAATAGATTTCTGAAATGAAATAATGCTTTTTAAAACCTATTAAGTTGGATATTTCTTTTCTAACCGTTCCTACTGTTGCCAATTTATATTTTCCTTTTATCAACGATAACCCTTCCTCCCATAAATGGTCTTTTGTAAGCATTTCTGTTTCATAATATATTCCAAGAGACTTAAATACACTTTCAATTATTCCTTTTAACTGAAAGAAGCTACTTTCTAGTTTTCCATTAAACCAATGCTCTTCATTTTGAAGCCCAGTTGTAGCAATTAATAATCTATTTTCTTGGTCATATTTATTTCCATTTTCGGAATAAACTTTCCCCCATTCAAAAATAATTCCGTTAGGATTTCCATTAAAATGATTAAATTTTAAAACCTCTACTGCACCATAAATTAAGCTTTTTCTTAAAGTGGCAGTGTCATTGCTAAGAGGATTTAGCAAAGAAATATGGTTGTTAGATTTTTCATCAAGAAAATTACCATATTCTCGTTTCACTAAGGAGTTATTCATTATTTCATAACCACCAAGGCTTACTAAATGGTTGCTGATTTTTTGTTGAATAGAATGGTTGGACTTTAACTTTGGGATGGAAGGTGAACTATTTATTTTTTCAGGAATGTCAATATTATTGTATCCATATATTCTAAGAACCTCTTCTGCTATGTCAATTTCTCTAGTTACATCGTTTCTATATGCTGGGACACTTACCAAAGCTTTATTTGTATTAATACTATCTACTTTAATCTCTAGATGAGTTAAAAGATCAGTTATGGTTTTGTTATCCAGCTTTATACCGCCAATTTTTCTAATTTTTTCAAAATTTATTTCAAAAGATATGTCTTTAGTTTCTTTTGGATGAACATCTAATATTTCCGAAGCTATTTCACCTCCAGAAAGTTCTTTTATAATTTCCGAAGCTTTAATTAATGCTGGTAATACCATAGAGGGATCAACTCCCCTTTCATATCTAAATGAAGCATCTGTATTTAAACCATGCCTTTTAGCAGTCTTTCTTATAGAAACAGGATTGAAAAGAGCACTTTCAATAAATATAGTTTTAGTTTTCTCAGTTACTCCAGAGTCAAGCCCTCCAAAAACACCAGCCAAACACATTTCCTTTTCACTATTACAAATCATAATATCTTCTTTGTCCAGTTTTCTTTCCTGTCCATCAAGAGTGGTGAAAAGAGTTTTATCTTTTGGAGTTCTAACTTTTATCTCTTTGCCAATTATTTTATCCAAATCAAATGCATGAAGTGGTTGTCCGTAGTAGTGAAGTACATAATTAGTAACATCTACAATATTATTAATTGGCTTTATCCCTATAGATTCTAATTTATCTTTTAACCATTTTGGACTTGGTTTAACTTTAATACTATTTATTACAATTCCCGTATATCTCTGGCATTGATCAGCGTCTTCAATAGAAATACTTATTTCTATATTTTTTCTTGTTTCTATCTGTGGTTTCTCAGGAATTGCTTTAAGAGAAGAATTCAAAGGCAATAATTTTTTGAATTTTAGTGCTGCTAATAAATCTCTTGCAACTCCATAATGGCTCATTGCGTCAGCTCTGTTAGGAGTTAATCCAATTTCAAAAATTGTGTCTCTAACCACACTAAAATAATTCGCTGCTGAATCTCCTATATTTGCATCTTTGTCAAGAACCAGAATCCCATCGTGGCCATCTCCAATACCAATTTCATCTTCAGCACAAATCATTCCAAAAGACTCTTGTCCTCTAATCTTAGCATTTTTAATTTCGAACGAACTATTATTCTTTGGGTAAATAGTAGTTCCAGGTTTTGCAACAATCACCTTTTGTCCTTTTTTTACATTTGGAGCTCCACAAACAATAGTATAGTTTTTGTCTTCCCCTAAATCAACTTGTGTAATATTTAATCTATCTGCATTAGGGTGTTTTTCTACACTTTTAATTTCTCCAATTAATAATCCCTTAAGTCCACCTTTTATGTTTTCATATATATCTTGTCTTTCTACCTCTAATCCAATATCTGTAAGAAGAGCAGAGGTTTGGTCGGAGTCTAAATTGAAATCAAGAATTTCTTTTAACCATTTGTAAGATATTTTCATAAAAAGTAGTGGTTTTTCAGTGTAAAATTAACTGCTTTTATTGTCTGACAAAAAATAACTGCAATAAAATACTTCACTACTATATACAACTATTAGTTTAAAAAATGTTTGATGATGTAAAATTTTTATATTTTTGGCGCTCTTAAAGTTGGTGCCTTAGCTCAGTTGGTAGAGCAATGGACTGAAAATCCATGTGTCCCTGGTTCGATTCCTGGAGGCACCACTTATTAAAAGCTCTCATTATTTGAGAGCTTTTTTAATTAGTTAACCCTACAAACTATAAATTTAAATTAAAAAAGGATTCTAGATGATTTTACTAAATAATTAAAAGTCATTATTGTACAATAAATCTTATTTTGTTAATTATAGTTTTTTTTACTTCACTTACTTTATTTCCACGATAAATACAATTAAATTTGTTCCTCGTAAAATGGGCTTAAAGAACAACAAAACATTAATAATTTTTTATTTTCTAATTGCTTATGTTATTTTGCAATTTATATGGTGGGGATACCATATTTCTTCCTTAACTGAGCAACTCAATAATAGCGAGGATTATATAGCAAGAAGACTGACCATGATAGCCGGAGAAGGGACGGTCTTTATAATAATTATTTTTTTTGGAGCTTTTTATGTCATTAGATCTTATTATTCTGAGATAAATCTTGCTAAAAAAGAAAAAAACTTTGCTTTATCAGTAACCCATGAGCTAAAGACTCCTATCGCCTCCTCAAAGTTGTTTGCTGAAACTTTGTTGCAAAGAAAAGACCTCAGTAAGAGCCAAGTGACGACTAGTCTTGAGAAAATTGTTTATGAGCAAAATAGATTAAATGAATTGGTAGAAAAAATACTGCTGGTTAGCACAATAGATGAAATGAAAAACGACATGAATTTAAAACCAGTTTCCTTTAATGCTATTATAAATCAGGTAATTGGTGAAGACGAAAATTCTCATATTATTAAAAATAATGTTGCTGAAGATGTAATATTTAGTGGAGATGACTTTTATTTGATTTCTTTATTTCAAAACCTTTTAGATAATGCCCAAAAGTATTCACCAGACGGCTCAGAAATTAATATTTATTCAGAAAGTAATCCTAGTAAGATTATTATTTGTATTTCCGATCAAGGAGTTGGAATTCCGGATGAAGAGAAGTCAAAAATATTTGATAGATTTTATAGAATAGAAGATGAAGAAACCAGATCATCTAAAGGAACCGGATTAGGTTTGTTTTTAGTAAATCAAATTGTAAAAATGCATGGAGGCAAAATCGTTTGCAAAAATAATACACCTAAAGGCAGCATCTTTGAATTACACTTTAAAAAATAACATGAAAAAAAAAGCAGGATTAATAATTCTTGATGGTTGGGGTATTGGCGCTAAAGATGATTCAGATGGTGTTTTTTTGGCAAAAACTCCTTTTTTTGACAACCTGATTAATCAATATCCAAATGCCCATTTAACAACATTTGGAAAAGAGGTTGGTCTCCCAGATGGTCAAATGGGGAACTCGGAAGTTGGACATTTAAATATTGGTGCTGGAAGAATAGTATACCAAGACCTTTTGAGAATAAATAATGCAATTGAAGACGGTAGTTTTTTCAAAAACCCACAATTATTAAAAGCAATTAGAACTGCAACAAATAACAAATCAGCTATTCATTTGATGGGACTAGTGTCAGAGGGGGGGGTACATTCTTCACTAAATCATTTATTGTCCCTCTGCTCCTTTTTAAAGGAAAATTTTTCAGGTAGAGTTTATATTCATGGCTTTTCCGATGGAAGAGATTGTGGACCAACTACTGGAATTGAATCCTTTGAAAAGCTACATCATCATATTCATAACTCAAATATTGTATTGTCTTCCATTATTGGAAGATATTATGCTATGGATAGAGATCAAAGGTGGGAGCGAATAAAAAAAGCATATGATCTCTTAATAGACGGAACTGGAGAAATAAAAGAAGACTATTCAAGGGCATTTAAAGAAAGCTACTCTAAGGAGATTACGGATGAATTTTTAGAGCCTGTAAAAATTAAAGATAACAATGGAACTATTTTAGACAATGATTTGGTAGTATGTTTTAATTTTAGAACCGATAGGTGCAGACAAATTACTACGGCACTAACTCAAAGTAACTTTTCAGAACATGGAATGAAAATTAAACCTCTTCATTTCTATACCATGACAAATTATGATAAAACATTTAAAAATATAGAAGTAATTTACGACAAGGATAATCTCCCCATGACTCTAGGAGAAGTTTTAAGTAACAATAATAAAAAACAATTAAGAATTGCAGAAACTGAAAAATATCCGCATGTCACATATTTTTTTAGCGGAGGTAGAGAACAAGTCTTTGACGGTGAATCTAGAATTGTTGTAAGTTCTCCAAAGGTAGCCACTTATGATCTTCAACCAGAGATGAGTGCCGAAAAAGTTGCATCTAGTACAGTAGATTTTTTGGAGGAAAAAAGACCTGATTTTTTATGTTTGAATTTTGCAAACCCAGATATGGTTGGACATACGGGAGTTCAAAACGCAATTATAAAAGCATGTGAAACAGTAGATAATTGTCTTAAAAAAGTTGTAAACTCTTTAATGGAGCTAGATTATTCAGTCATTATAATTGCAGATCATGGCAATGCGGATAAATTAAAAAATAAAGATGGTTCACCACATACTGCCCATACTTTAAATATGGTTCCCGTAATTGTATTGGATCAAAATGTAAAAGTTGTTCAGAATGGAAAACTTGCAGACATAGCACCATCTATTTTAAAGTTAATGGAGATTGAAAAACCTAAAGAAATGTCTGGTGAGAGTATTATCTAATTAATTGTACTCTTCCGCTAATTCCGTTTTTCTCTAAGCTAATTTTTTCGTAATCATATTTCGTAGATTTCGGATCAATTAGATAATAGTAGATACCTTCTTTTAGTTCTTCTCCAGATTTGTAATGGGTCCCACTCCAATCATTTTGATAGTTTGAGTTTTCATATACCAATTCTCCCCATCTATTAAAAATTAGTAGATGCGGATTCGGATATTGATTTAAATTGATAGGTACAAATAAATCATTTATTCCATCGTTATTAGGTGTAAAAATATTTATGTTTTCTATTGGACACTGCACCCAAACTTTACAACTATCGAAAATTTCTTTATTACACCCGTCAGTAACATTAATAAATATAAAATCTGTGGAGTCTAGAGAAACTTCTACCGATTCCAACCCACTTCCGTCTGACCAGTTAATAGTTACTGGATCAAGACCACCTGACAAATTACTATTAATGGTAATTACTTCGCCTAATTGATTGCAATAATTTAAACTATCTGGAATAGATACGTTAAGAGGTGTATAATCACTGATGTATAATGTAGCTCTAGAAGTATCCAATTGACCAGAACATTTTTCATAAAAAACGGTTAGAATTACAGTTTCAGTAGCTTCCAACATACTGTCAAGAATAGGGTTAATAAATAAGGTATCTCTAAGTTGACCGCTTGGAATTGTTAGGCTATCTGGCATATAATCATAATCTATACCCATAGTCGCAGTCCCTAAAAAGTCAAAATGAACTGTAAAATCTCCAATAGTATCTGGTCTTTCAAAATTAAAAAATGCTGAATTACATCCTTCATATAAAATGGTATCACTATTGGCAATTCCACTTGATAGCTCAATGCTTCCATTGGAGGAGAAGCTTCCAGCTTCTAAAAATACCCAGGAATCTAGACTTGTGTCAGAGCCATCTGCAATTGCCAGTCTAATATGGTAGGTTTCTCCACATTGCACCACTACATTAGCTTGAAACTTTTGGGTAAATCCGTTACAAGACAATGTTTGAAAAACATTGGTGTTGTTAATGTAATAATTACTATTAATTACATCATTAATTGAGCTTATTGTTATAGGCAGTGGAGGGGATGAATTTGGTACAGTTGCAATATTTACAGAACCATTAGGGAAACCAACTGGAGATGAGTAGGGGCCTGTAATTCCTGGCCCTGAAATAAAAAAACCAAAAACATCGTTGTACTGACTATTCACCCAGGTAAGATATTCATTGGAGCCAAAAATATAATTAAATGTTAGAGAATCTGAGTTAGGGATAAAATCAAACTCCAGTAGTGCAACATCAAAGATACCTGACACTGAGAAAGATTGACCAATAAGTCCAGGGACACTATTAGCGACATTTAGTAAGTCTGGGTCACTCACATTATTTACTGGCATATTTATAAATCCACTAAAGTTAGGATCTAATGCATTTATATCTCCAGTTGACATTACAATCCCACTATCCATATTTAGATTAGTATTCAAAGCATTGAAAAACCCAATTTGAATTGCATCTCCCATAAAAGAATGGTTTGCAGAACTTACCCCGCCACCCAGTAAAATATTGTCTACTAGTGAAACTGCAGTATTGAATGGAGCTGAATTATCCACTTGAATTTGACTATAAAAGCTATAGCAAAACCAAAATAAAAAGAATAGAATTAAACTTTTTTTCTCCACTTGCAAAGTATTAAATTTCCTTAAAGTTAATAATCTATAAAATATTCCTAGACATCCTCAGGTTTAGTAAATAAATCTTTAACTTGAATTAATTAATTAAAGCTTCTAAAATTTACTTATTATGACCCAAGAATATATTAATAAAAATAAAAATAGATTTTTAAATGAGTTGTTTGAATTCATTAAAATCCCATCAGTAAGTGCGGACATTAAATTTAAAGATGATGTGCTAAAAGCAGCTAATTTTTTGGAGAATAATCTTAATAAAATTGGAGCTGATAATGTCCAAATATTTCCTACAGATGGGCATCCAATTGTTTATGCAGAGAAGATTATTGACCCCAGTCTTCCCACCGTCTTGGTATATGGTCATTACGATGTTCAACCTGCAGATCCTTATGAATTATGGGATTCAGATCCATTCGATCCAGTGGTTAAAAAAACCAAAATACATCCAGAAGGTGCTATTTTTGCAAGAGGAGCCTGCGATGACAAAGGCCAGATGTTTATGCATTTAAAGGCATTTGAAGCAATGTATAAATCCGGCGAACTTCACTGTAATGTTAAGTTTATGTTTGAGGGAGAAGAGGAAGTAGGGTCTTCTAATCTAGAAAAGTTTGTACGTTCTAATGTTGAACTTTTAAAGGCAGATGTAGTTTTGGTTTCAGATACTGGAATTATAAATAATAAGACACCATCCATTTGTGTTGGACTTAGGGGGTTAAGTTATGTGGAGGTAGAAGTAACAGGACCAAATAGAGATCTACATTCTGGACTGTATGGAGGTGCTGTTGCCAACCCAATTAATGTTTTGTCTAAAATGATAGCATCATTACATAATGAGAATGGAACAATTAATATTCCGGGCTTTTATAATGACGTTGTTGAGGTGAGTAATTTGGACAGAAAAGAAATGGCCAAAGCCCCATTTAATTTGTCTGAATATATGTTAGACCTATCAATTGATAATGTTCATGGAGAAGATGGATTTACTACCAATGAAAGAAATTCTATAAGGCCAACTTTAGATGTTAATGGTATTTGGGGAGGTTACATTGGTCAAGGCGCCAAAACTGTATTGCCATCCAAAGCACATGCGAAAATTTCCATGAGATTGGTCCCTAATCAAAGCTCTAAAAAGATCACAGAACTATTTGAAAGCCATTTTAAAAAAATTGCCCCTGAATATGTAAAAGTTAAGGTAATCCCTCATCATGGAGGAGAGGGCGTGGTTATTCCTACAGACTTTCCTGCATATCTAGCTGCTAAAAATGCAATGGAAACAACTTTTGGAAGAACACCAATTCCAGTTAGAAGTGGAGGGAGTATACCTATAGTTCCAATGTTTGAAGAAGTTTTAGGATTGAAAACCATACTTCTAGGTTTCGGTTTAGATTCCGATGTAATCCATTCTCCAAATGAACACTTTGGGTTATTTAATTTTTACAAGGGAATTGAAACAATACCACATTTTTACAAAAACTATGCAAATTTGATGTTATAAGAAATGAGATTGTTTTTCCTATTAATATTAAGTTTTTTGATTACTTCTTGCTCTTTATATAAACCTCTAGAATTTAAAGGGATGGAAGATTATTCGTTTTCTGAGCAAGATGGTTGTAACCCAATTTGTGTTGAATTAAGTTTCTTTAATCCCAATCCTTATAATATAGTCTTAAAGTCTGCCAATGTTAAAGGATTACTTGGCAAAGAAGATATAGGAGTTTTGGAAATTAAAGATTCCTACGTGCTTAAAAAAAGTGGCATATCTAAAATTAACTTGTCTGTTTCTACGGAGATCAAAAGTTTTATTCCTTTAGTATCAGGTTTTTTTAGCTACATTACTGGAAGTGAGGTCACACTTCTTATTGATGGAACTCTAAAGGTCAAAGCATTAGGAATCTCAAAGAAATTAAAAATAAATGAATCTTTTAGTGTAAAATATTAGCTTTTTTTGCTACGTAAAATGATTACGTAGTTAAACCTCATTTTTGTTGTGTATTAAAAATTTAAATATGACAACAAAGACAAATCCTAAAATCACTTTTCAAGTAAATTATATTATTTATGAGAAAAACGATACGGCTATACTATTAGACGGGGCAGTTAGAATAAATAATAAAAATTATTATACTTCAATTCCAATAGACCTTGTTAGGTTTAGCCATTTGTGTGAAAAAAGAATTGGTTTTCAAAAAACCAATTCTTTGTGGAATAAGTTGATTGGGGATAACGATCAAGTTTGTGAAATTATACCTAAAAATCATCTAGGTGAGGATTTAATTTTTTCTACCAACGAAACATTCATTAACCAACATTTATTTCAATTAAAAACAGCATAAGATGAAAACACTAGCAATTTCTGAAAATATAGAAGTCATTCTACCTAAAATGGGAATTATGACGCATTTAGTAGAACTTACAAGACATGATTATATATACGTGAAAGACTCCCTAAAAATTAATGATTTACTAACTATAGAGTCTGATAAAAGTAGATTTTGGGAAGAGAATTCCTTAGCAATTTATTATCAAGGGTTTAAGCTCGGGTATTTAAATAACTCTATTAATAAAGTTGTTCAAAAAATGATCAATAAATTTGGATATGTTCAAGTCATTTTGAAAAACAAACCTAAAGGAAATAATCCTTTTGATGGATTAGATGTTTTAATTGAGATAGGTTAATTATTTTGACAACCATACAGAGGGGTTTACAGTATTTAATCCTTCGGCTAAGATTCTCCATATTTCAAAATGAGCTTCTGAAATACCAGATTCTTTAGCAAGTAGTTTACCTATCTTGTCTTTGGTTTTTATCAGATCTCCTTTTTTGACATAAACTTCTTGTAAATTAGCATAAACAGTTCTGTACTCTCCGTGGCTCACCATAACCACTCTTCCAGCACCTGGAATTATTAGAACACTTGTTACTTTTCCACCAAAAACAGCACGAACATTTGCATTTTTAGAAGTAGTAATATCAATCCCATTATTATCAATTGTTGCTGTACTTACCAAGTGGTGTTGATGCTTTCCATATCTACTAGTAATTTCTCCTTTTTCAACGGGCCAAATTAATCGACCTTTGTTGTTGCTAAAATTTTTTGAAAGTGCTTTTCCCTCGGGTGTGAAGTCAAATTTTGATTTTTTCAATTTCTCTAAAGCTCTTATTTCTTTTTCAATAGCTTTTTTTACGGCTTTTGCAATTTCTTGTCGTTTTATATTGTTTTTTTCTAATTCTTCAGCTAGTTTTTTTTCATTATTTTTAATTTTTTCTAAAGATATTATTTGAATGTTTTTATCTTTTTGGTAGTCAATTTTTTCTTGCTTTTTACTTTCTAAAAGAGATTTTTTTCTTTTAATTTCTTCAAAGTATTCCCCCTTTTTATTCTCTAGATTAATTTGTGTTTTTTTAATTCTATCTATCTGTTTTAAACGGTAGTCTTTATAGTATTGAATATATTTCATTCTGTGAAAAGCTTCTGAAAAAGTAGAAGAAGAAATTATATAGAGAAATTTATAATTAGGATCTCTGTTCTTAAAGGCATATAAAATCATTTTTCTGTATTCCTCTTTCAAGATTTTATCTGTATTAGTTAAGGAGCTAATCTGCCTATTGATTTCTTTTATTTTTTCATCCATTTTTCTAAGTTGGAAACTGTAATTGTCAATTAGCTTTTGCCTGTACTGAATTTGTTTGTTAACAATATTAATTTCACTAAGGGTAAGTTTTTTTGTAGCTCTAGTTTGATTGATTAGATCTTTTGTGTGCTCAATTTTTTCTAACAACTTTTTTTCTTGCCTTTTAAGTAAATCACTTTTCTTTTGACCAATAAATAAAGAAGGAATTAACAAAGCTCCCAATATTAAAATATGTTTGATTTTTTTAATCATTAAATTTTATAGGCTGGTACTTATCATCAATGTTTTTAAAAGGAAATTTTTGGGGCAAGTCAAACTTAATACTTTTGTAGTTGATTAAAAGATTATATTCTAGTTCTAAGTTGCTAATTATAAGTTCAATTTCCATAGGAAAATATTGATTATTTATTTTTTCCCATTGTTTATAGGAGATGTTGATTTCAGAACTGGAAGAAGGAAAAATTATATTTATTCTCTTACATTTATAAGTAAAAGGATCAATCCATGATTGATAAATATAATCTGCTGATTTTTTTGTTTTATTATTTGTAATTCTTTTGGTTTTTCTCTTTCTGTGTGAAAGCAAATGGTACTCATTATTTCTAACTTGTAGAATAAATTTGCTCTCTAAATGTTTCAGGTAGGATCTTCCTATTAATAAATCTTCAATAAGAGCATAGGGAATCGATAAATTGAAATCACTCTCTAGACTAGCAATAGACCCCTTGAAAAATAATTTTTCAGGATATTCGATGACCATTTTCACAGAATCTTTCTTAAACTCTCCTCGGAATATTCTTTTTTTAAATTTAGAGACATTGAGCCAAATTAAACTATCAGCTTTAGATCTAATATTTAGATCTAGTTCTTGTGGAGCCTCATTATTTATAGTTATTAAAGCATTTCCTCTGGCTTTTAGCCATTGAATATCTAGCTCATGTTCTTTAATAGAATCTAAGAGCTTTTTTTCATTAAGAACTTTTACAACTGTTCCTTGCTCAACATTTTTAATCATGCCACAAGAGACAAAAATAAAGACAGCAAATAACCCTACTAAAATATTATTCAATAAATTTATTTTCATTTATTTTTTGAATTAACTCATTTGAATGCTCACCAGTTGCTTTTGCTTTTTCCCAAAAAGTAATAGCTTTATTCTTGTTTTCTAATTTAAAAAGTACGTCTCCATAATGCTCTAGTATTTCACCAGATTTTTCTTCATCTTTAATAACCGCATTAAATAAAATTTGTTCAGCTTTTTCATATTCTCCTATTTGGAACATCACCCACCCATAAGTGTCCATATAAGTGGAATTCTCCGGGAACTTATCTATTACTTTTAATATTAATTCTTTTGCTCTCTCCAGATTGACTTTTTCTAGAGCTAAATAATAACTGTAATTATTTAATAGATTAATATTTTCAGGATTTAAAGCTAAAGACATTTCATAATAATCAAATGCTATTTTGGATTTTTTTATTCCATAATAAGAGTCGCCAATTTGCTGATTAAAATCACTTTCTAAAAATGAGTTATTGAAAACCAAATCCTTTCCTTTTTTAAGATTTTCAATAGCACTTTCAAATTTGTTTTTTTGGTTCAAAGCAATACCTAATGCTAAATAAAGAAATGGCTGATTTGGATGACTTTCTAATGCATTTTTAGAGTCTTTTATAGTTGCTTCCAACTTGTTTCTTGATAGAGTTGAAGAAATTAGCTGAGTCCAAGCTTCAAAAGGTAGAGGATTAATCTTTAGAGATTCTCTAATATAGAAACATGCAGTATCTTCTTTTCTTTGGAGCATTTTTAAATTACCTAAAAGAAGTAAGACTTCACTACTTTTAAAGTCTGATTTTAGATAATTTTCTGCAAGTTCACATTTCTGATTAATATTGTAAGGGCTTTTCTCATCGTAAGAAATCTGAAGAAGCATTTGTTTTTTTAAATTATTTTCAACTTCTATAGACCTCATCACATATAGAAGTTCTGAATAGGCTTTAATAAATTCTCCATTTTTATGATAAAATTGAAATAAAGAAAGTCTAACAAGACCATTGGAGGAATCAATTAACATCATTTTATCCAATAAATTTTTCGATTCATTAGCTTTATTAATATTTTGATAATACTCTGCTAATAAACCTAATCCTCTTATATTTTCTGGACTAAAAGCAACCAACTTTGAAAGTTCATTTATTGCTTTCTTTTTATCTCTAAGGAACACATAAATTTGGTGTTTTTGAATTGATAAATCTTCACTAATCCCAATTTTCTCTTCAATTTTATTGAGAACTTTTAAAGCTTTTTTGTACTTATTTGCACTTAAAAGTTCTTCAGTTAAAGAAAATAAATAGGATATCTTATCAGGTTTTATTTCACTTAATTTGGAGAAGATTTCAGCACTTTCTAAATGGTTCGAATTTTCTTTATAGACCAATGCTAAATTGGCTAGATACCATTCATTTTTTGGATCAATTATAACTGCAGCATTAGCATATTCCATAGCTTTATGAGGTTGATTGAGCGATAAATAAATTCCAGAAAGTTCAAAATTAACCACACCACTTTTTGGATTTATTTCTAAGCATTTTTTATATAAGGAATCTGCCGAATAAAAATCTCCGCTAATTTTTGCACCTGTTGCATCAATAAGACATTTCACAAATGCTCTATCATCCAATACATCATCTTTTTGAGAACTTACTTTTTGAGTAAAAAATAGTGCTGTAAAACAGCAGATAATTTTTAAATTTTTAGTCATCAATTTTATAAAAAAATTATTTTTTACCAGTGCTCCCAAATCCATCATCTCCTCTTTGACTAATCGAAATTTCAGATGTTTCAATAAAGTTTGGAACTTCGTATTTTGACAAAACCATTTGAGCTATTCTATCTCCATTATTTATTTCAAAATTTTCATTTGAAAGATTTACCAAAAGAACTCCAATTTCACCCCTATAGTCAGAATCAATAGTTCCTGGGCTGTTAATTACTGTAATTCCATTTTTAAAAGCAAGGCCGCTCCTTGGTCTAATTTGAACTTCATATCCAAAGGGAATTTCCATCTTAAGCCCTGTTGAAATCAATTTCCTTTCCATTGGTTTCAAGATTATTTTATTTTCAATAAATGCTCTTATATCTGCGCCTGCTGCTCCTTTTGTAGCAAGGCTAGGGATTTTGTTATTAGAACTATTTACAATTTTTATTGAGATCATTAGCAGCTTATTTTTTAATTTTTTTAGGTCTTTCTACAAAATATACTAAAACTATATAGCAAGCCAAAAGAAATATATGAAAACCATACTCTTCAACACTGTAATTAATCGATGCATTAAAGTCTAAGCTCAGCCAATAAATTAATCCTCCTGAGATAAAATAAAGAAAAATTTTGTTAAGGTTGTAAGGAACTTTGTAGTGGAACTGTCCTAGTAAATAGCTAATTATCATCATAGAACCATAACAAAATAGAGTTGCATAGGCCGAAGCCTCATAACCATAAACAGGGATGAATAAAAAGTTAATTAATAGGGTGATTAAAACACCAATAATTGAAATAATTGCGCCATAAATTGTTTTTTCAGAAAGTTTATACCAAATAGACAAGCTTGTATAAATCCCCAAACAAATATTGGCACCAAGTAATACCGGAACTACTTTTAGTCCACTCCAATATTCGGCGTTGGGAATAAAGTATTTGAAGATGTGTAAAAATAGTGTCATTACTAAAAAAGT
This sequence comes from Flavobacteriales bacterium, assembly GCA_038108155.1. GTDB lineage: Bacteria > Bacteroidota > Bacteroidia > Flavobacteriales_D > Parvicellaceae > MED-G20. Next base: position 32,297 of record JAYNHP010000016.1, read on the forward strand.
AAAAACAAGAACAACAACAAAATAATTCATGACTTTTGCTAATGTAGCTTTGGAATTCTTATTAGCTTCATTTTTAAAAAAGAAAGGCTCTGAGGCATACCTAAATGCCTGAATAAACATACTAACAATCATTGTTATTTTATAATTAGCTCCATAAATTCCGTTTTGGGAAAGTGCCATAGATAATGCTTGAGAACTATTTTCTGCATCACCATTTTCTAAATATTGATTATACAGAATAGATTTAAGCATTGCTCTGTCCAAAGTCTCATTTACTACATAAGCTAATCCTACTAAAAGCATTGGAGCTGCATAGCTAGTCATTTGTTTAAGTATCGTAAAGTCAAAAGAACCCTTAAAATTCATTGTTGGCATTAAAACACCGAACTTTATTATACTTGCAATAAGGTTAGAAATAAAAACATAACCAACTCCAATTTCTGGATTGTAAAGATTTTCAGTAATCCAGTTTTGATTCCCACTTTCATATGTTTCTTTACAGTAAATAAGAAAAAATAAGTTTAGAAAAATATTTATTCCCACATTAAGAAGATTAATAAGAGCAAATTTCTTAGCTTTTTCTTGAAGTCTCAACTTGGCTAGAGGGATTGATGAAACAGCATCTAAACTCACTATCAAACTAAACCAAATAATATATTCTTTATGGTTAGGGTACTTTAGCCAATCTGCAATATTTTGAGAGAATATGGTAGTCATTGCCACAAAAATTGCAGAGGTGGTAATTAAAGAATATAAGGTATTGGAATATATATTTATTTTTCCTTCCTTGTTGGTTGTTGAAAATCTGAAAAATGCAGTCTCCATCCCATAAGTAAGAAAAACGACCAAGAATGCTACATAAGCATACATTTCTGTAATTATTCCGTACTGTTCATTTGAGAATTGAATTGCATATAGCGGAGTTAATAAAAAGTTTAAAAATCTTCCAATAATACTGCTTGTGCCGTAAATTGCTGTTTGATTAATTAATTTTCTAATTGAACTCAATTTTAAAAATTAGGTTTTCTCTTTTCTAAAAATGCACTGGTTCCTTCAATAAAATCTTCAGTCCCAAAACAACTACCAAAGGAATTTATTTCTACTTCAAACCCGTTAAGATTAGAACTAAACCCTGCATTTATAGACTTAATGGCAGCGGATATTGCATTTGGTGAATTTTTAGCAATTTGACGAGCTAATTCTTTGCATGTTGAAATTAAGTCTTCACTTTGAACAACATTATTTACCAGACGATAATTAAGCGCTTGATTTGCATCAATCATTCTCCCTGTTGTAATCATTTCCATCGCTTTGCCTTTCCCAACTAATTGAGCCAGTCTTTGAGTTCCTCCATATCCTGGAATAACGCCTAAACTAACTTCAGGCAATCCCATTTTAGCATTATCAGATGCTAATCTCATATGACACGCCATTGCAAGTTCTAACCCTCCTCCTAAGGCAAATCCGTTGATTGCAGCAATAACTGGCTTGGGAAAGTTTTCAATAAAATCAAATAATTTCCTTTGCCCGTCTTTCGCAAGGTTTTTACCTTCTTCGCTTGAAAATTTGGCAAATTCTTTAATGTCAGCTCCCGCAACAAAAGCCTTTCCCCCAGAGCCAGTTATAATCAAAGATTTTACATTTTTGTCAATTTTTATTTTTTCAAGCTCTTTATTTAAATCGTCAATAAGTTGGTGATTTAGCGCGTTGAGTTGCTGCGGTCTATTTAATGTAAATAGTGCTATGCTATTTTCAATTTTCACAAGTACGTTAGGTGCTTCCATAATAAGATTATATATAAAAATAGGATATATTAAGTTATAATTTGTAAAATAGGAATTCTTTTAGACCAGCCTTTTATTTTTTACTTAAAAACTTTGTCTTTAGCAACTGAATAACTCCAATACCCAACCAATAAATGGAAATAAGAGTAATAGATTCTTTAAAAATATTCCAAGTTAAGCTACCAAAAAACCCAGTCACAAAAATTATTTGATAGCTTTTAAAGATTATTATTAGTAAACAAAATAAGAGATTTAAATAAAGTTTTTTTTTATTCAAACTATGATAATTATTGTATGTAAATTACTTTTTCAGTAGTGGTCATTTCTACAATATTTATAACACCTACGAATGCCCCATCAACTTCAATGTCTAGAACTGCAAATCCACCCTGCCCATCTTTATACTCATCGCTAAAGTCAAACCTAGCAGTTCCATTGCTCAAAGTGTTTTTAACAACATCATATAGTGGAACATTAGCACCATTTGAATTGTCAAAAAATAGACGGACACTAATGTTTTCAATTGGATTATTTGTATTGTTATCCAAAACTCTAATAACGGCAATAGTTTGATCGGGTTTATAGCAAGAATTTAAGAACGAAAAACAAATTATTATGCTTGAAATTATGAAAATCCTATAATATGTATTTAGCAAATTCATTTAATTGTAGCGACTTTGATGCATTTAAATTTAAGATAATTTTAAAATATTTTAGAATAATATATAGTATTGTCTTAATTTGCAATATAGAAAAAATACAGAATTTAAATGTTTAGAGCTTTTAGAAATATATTTTTTGGAATTACAGCCTTTATGGTTTTTAGCTGTTCGGTTTTTAAACTAAAAAATTCTGTTCCCAATGAAACTATGGTTGAAATGGTTACATCTGAAGGAACTGTTATTCTAAAGCTATACAACGAAACTCCATTACATAGAGATAATTTTAAAAAATTAGTTGAGAGTAAGTTTTACGATGGGATAAAATTTCATAGAGTGATTAATGGGTTCATGGCACAAGCAGGAGATCCCAATTCTAAAAAAGATGATTTTAAAGGACAATTAGGTCAAAATAGTGAAGGAGAAACAATTCCAGCAGAAATAAATCCTAAGTTATTTCACAAGAAAGGTGCTTTAGCTGCAGCTAGAATGGGGGACAACGTTAATCCAGAAAAAAAATCTAGTGGAAGCCAATTTTATATTGTACAAGGCAGAAAAATTTCTCTGCAACAACTTACCCAAATGGAGAGTAGGATTAATCAAAAAGTAAAGAATTATCAACATACGGAAAATAATTTTCAATTTTCAGATACTGCAAAAAAAATATATCAGGAAATTGGAGGAACTCCTTTTTTAGACAATGGTTACACTGTTTTTGGAGAAGTCACTCAAGGAATTGAAATAATAGACAAAATTTGTTCTGTTAAAACAGCCAGTGGAGATCGTCCAATTTCTGCAGTTACCATTTTATCAGCAAGAATTATTAAGTAGTATGTTTAAAGATATTGAAAAGATTAGTCAAGAAATTGAAAAGTTTCAAAGTAATTCCTCTGAAGAACTAGAGCAGTTTAGAATTGCATTCCTTGGAAAAAAAGGAAAAATAACTTTGTTATTCAGTGCTTTTAAGGAAGTGCCTGTAGATAAAAAAAAAGAATTTGGAAAACAATTAAACATATTAAAAAGCACTTGTCAAGAGAAGATAAA
>JAYNHP010000016.1:35883-41834 GCA_038108155.1 Flavobacteriales bacterium
GTTCAAGTGAGAGTGATGGAAAATAACCAACCGCCAATAAGAACTATTTCACCTGGAAGAGTCTATAGAAATGAAGCAATTTCAGCAAGAGCACATTGTTTTTTTCATCAGATTGAAGGTCTGTATATTGATAAAGATGTCTCTTTTGCTGACATGAAAAAAACACTATTGTATTTTACAAAATCTATGTTTGGTGACGAGGCAAAAATTAGACTTAGACCTTCTTATTTTCCATTCACTGAACCTTCTGCAGAAGTAGATGTTTCTTGTACTATTTGTAATGGGAAGGGTTGTAATGTCTGTAAATATTCAGGCTGGTTAGAAATTATGGGATGCGGGATGGTAGATCCTAATGTTCTTGAAAATTGTAATATAAACCCAGAGGTTTACAGTGGATATGCATTTGGAATGGGGGTAGAACGAATAGCACAGTTAGTTTACCAAGTAAATGACCTAAGGTTATATTCTGAAAATGATTGGAGGTTCCTAAAACAATTTAGTTCCGAAACTTTTTAGATTTCATTTTTGTGTTCCCAATTATTGTTGCTCATAGATAACAGACAACATTTTAATAATTCTATACAGCTTTCAACATCTTTTTTATGAACCATTTCAATTACCTGATGAATATGTCTTGTTGGGATTGAAAATGCTCCAGCAATAGATCCACCAGGAGTCATTCGCTGTATACTTGCTGTGTCAGTTCCACCTGCTGTAAGTATTTCATTCTGCCAAGAAATTTTATTTTCGCTTGCAGTTTTTTTCATGAATTTCACCATTCTAGAATCACAAATTGTACTGGCATCCATGATTTTTATTCCTACTCCATTTCCTAAAGAAGTAATCTTCTCATTTTCACTTGCCCCAGGAACATCGTAAGCAATAGTAGTATCTAAGCCAAATCCAAAATCTGGTTTTATTTTTTGTGTAGCAACTTGTGCTCCTCTTATTCCTACTTCTTCTTGAACAGTGAAAACAGCATAAGTATCAAAATCTGGTTTTTCTAATTTTTTTAATGTTTCAATTAAAATGAAAACAGCAATTCTATTATCCAAACTTTTACAATTTATACAATCACCCATTTCAATAAGAGCTCTCTCTCTTGTTACAGAATCTCCAACAGAAATTACTTTCTCAACTTCTTTTAATTCTAATCCTAAATCTATATAGTAGTCAGAAATTTTTGGAACTTTATTTTTTTCTTCAGGTGTCATTACGTGAATAGGTTTAGATCCCATTACACCAATTACATCCTTTTTCCCGTGTACTACTACCCTTTGAGAAGTCAAAGTTTTTGGATCAAAACCACCAAGGGGGTGAAATTTTAAGAATCCTTTTTTATCAATATGTGTTACTATAAACCCAATTTCATCCATATGAGCTCCAATCATTACTGATTTGGAAGAGTCAACCCCTTTTTTTAGAGCAATTATATTTCCCATATTGTCAATTTCTATATGGTCTACATGATTTTTTATTTGTTTTAAAACTAAACTTCTAACTCTATTTTCAAAGCCAGGAGCACCTGCAGTTTCACAAATTTCTTTAAGTAACTTAATATTAATCATGAGTTAATCTATATAGCTTAGTTTTAACATGTTTGTCTTTCCATTTTCAAGAAGCGGGATACTTGCGGTGTTGATAATTAAATCTCCACTTTCTGCATACCCTTTTGTTTTTAAAAGATGGGTTATATCTGCGATAGTGTGGTCTGTACTTATTGTCTTATTGTAATAAAAAGTACTAACTCCCCATACAAGAGACAAAGTGCTTAGTAGTTTTTTATTACTAGAGAAAACAAAAATTTCAGACTTTGGTCTTTGACTAGAAATCTTATAGGCAGTATATCCAGAATGTGTCATTGTGATAATTGCTTTAGCTTCTACTCGCTGTGCCAATCTACAAACATTAAAACATATGGAGTCGGTAATAAATCGTTCATTGTTCTTTTTAGGAAGTGTTTCTTTGACATAAATATTGTCAAAATTATTTTCCACTTCATTGATAATTCTCGACATTATTTTTATTACTTCAATAGGATGTTTTCCTACAGAAGTTTCTCCACTTAACATTACTGCATCTGCTCCATCCATAACCGCATTGGCTACATCATTAACTTCAGCTCTATTTGGTGTAATATTGTCCATCATGCTTTCCATCATTTGGGTTGCAATAATTACGGGTTTAGCTAAATCTTGAGCCATAGAGACAATCTTTTTCTGGATCAAGGGAACCGACTCAAGAGGAATTTCCACACCTAAATCTCCTCTAGCAACCATTACGGCATCTGTCTCCACCAATATTCCGTGAAGATCACTTACCGCTTCAGGTTTTTCAATCTTTGCAATAATCTTTGCATCTCCGTTATGACTATTAATTAAATGTCTTAGCTCAATAACTTCTCTTGCAGATCTTACAAATGAAAATCCAATCCAGTCTACTTTTTGTTCTAAAGCTACTACCAAATCAGCTTTATCTTTTGCTGTTAAACTTGAAATACTAATATTAGTGTCAGGTAAATTGAGCCCCTTTTTAGAAAATAATAATCCTCCAGCAACTACTTTAGTTTTTACTGTGTCTTTCAAATTGGTTTCTACAATTTCTAAATGTATTTTACCATCATCTAAAAGAACTTTTTCTCCTTTTTTTACATCTTTAGGAATCCCTTCAATAAATATTTGAGCAGATTTTTTTAAATCTCTTTCTTCAAGTGTAGTTAAAATAAATTCTTGATTATTTTCAAGTAATAGTCCTTTTTCAGGCATATCACCTATTCGTATTTTTGGACCTTGTAAGTCTGCTAGTATTGCAGAATGTGTGCCTAACTGCTCATCCACAGTTCGTATTTTTTTAATTATATTAATATGGTCTTGATGAATACCATGAGAAAAATTAACCCTAAAGACGTTAACCCCTTCATTAATCATTGCTTTTAATACTTCTTCACTTGATGTTGAGGGACCAACAGTTGCTACAATTTTTGTTCTTTTACTCATTTTAAAAAATTAGATTTTCTTTTGATTTTAATTGTTCTACTACCACAGAATGTGCCGTTAATATAAATGGAATTTTCCTAAGTTTCTTTAAATAATAATCGTAAGTTTTTTTTTCTTCAGATTTTACTAATAAAAAAAAATCAATGTGAGATTTTTCAGGAATTAACCAGCTGCGCTCACATTTGTTTCCAATTAAATAATATTCATTGGAATTAATATCATTTATATATGAAAAAATTGGGAAATTTGCATTTGGTTTAGATTTCTTGTTAAAAATCAACTCGATATCTTTACTAGATTTTGATAGGTTTAAATCTAAAGTGCTATTTACCGCCCAACAAAGTCGATAATCTTTCTCATGGCAACAAATTCCAAGAAGACTAAAATCATACTCATATTCTTCCACTAAAAGATGTTTCATTCTAAATACTTTTCCATTAATAAACTTGAAACTTCAAAAAGGGTATTTTCTTTAAAATTATTGGCCATTAATTGAATACCAAATGGGAGATTATTACTGTGGGTTCCAATTGGCAAAGAAATTGCTGGAGCACCAGTAATATTAGCATGAACAGTAAATATGTCTTGTAAATACATTTTAATAGGGTCTTTTATCTCTCCAATATTAAAAGCTGTAGAAGGGGCAGTAGGAAGGATTAGAACATCATTATTTTGAAGCATTTCTTCAGTCTTTGTTTTAATCAATCTTCGAACTTTTTGAGCCTTTGTGAAATACGCATCGTAATACCCTGAACTAAGAACAAAGTTACCTAGCATAATACGTCTTTTAACCTCCATTCCAAATCCTTCAGATCTTGTATTTTCATAGGTAGAATTAATATCTTTAGAATTATTGGACCTAAAACCAAAGTGTGCACCATCGTATCTTGCTAAATTAGAGCTTGCTTCTGCGGTAGTTAGAACATAATAAGTTGGCACGAGATATTTTAAAAAAGGAAACTTTAAAATTTCTACTTTATGTCCATCTTCTTTTAGTTTTTCGATAATAGACATCAATTTATTCTTGATTTCAATATCTAGGCCTTCAAATTTTAAATATTCGTCGGGTATTCCAAAGTTGAATTTTTTATTAGGAATTTTAATTTTTTTATTGCTAGGGTCTTTAGACGAAACAGTACTATCAAATTCATCGCTTCCGCTCATAACATGAATGAGAATATTTGCATCTTGAATGTTTTTAGAAAAAACACCAATTTGATCAAAACTTGAACCATATGCTATTAAACCATTCCTAGAAATTCTACCGTATGTAGGTTTCATTCCAATTACTCCACAAAACGAGGCAGGTTGTCTAATAGAACCACCAGTATCAGACCCTAAAGCTATATTGCAAAGGCCTTCTGCCACAGCAGCAGCCGATCCACCCGAAGAACCCCCTGGAACTTTTTTTTCGTCATTTGGATTTTTTACTGGTCCGTAGATACTATTTTCATTGGAACTTCCCATCGCAAATTCATCGCAATTAAGTCTTCCTAAAATTATAGCATCTTCATTTAGTATTTTTTCAACAGCCGTTGCAGAAAATAAGGACTTGAATCCTTCTAGCATCTTAGAAGATGCAGTCAATTTATGGTCTTTGTAGCAGATATTATCTTTGAGCCCTACAAATATTCCGGTCAAAAGGCCAAAATCATTATCTATTACTTTTTTTTGAATCTCTTCAGCTTTTGACAAGGCTTCTTCTTCGAAAACCTCTATGAAGGCATTGCTGGTAGAAGATTTTATTCTTTTAATATATTCTTGGCAGATTTGGACTAAGGAGATTTCCTTTTTAATTAATCTTTCCTGAATGTCTGCTAAAGACTCTGGTATATTCAATTTTTTTAATCTTTATTTTCAGCTTCTTCTTCGTTTTTAGTAGCTTCTTTAAATTCTTTTACTCCTTTACCCAAGCCTCTCATAAGTTCTGGAATTTTCTTTCCCCCAAAAAGTAAAAGCACAACAATTAATATTATGATTATCTGCGGAGGACCTATTATACCTAAAAAAATTGTATTCATCTTAATTCTATTTCAGTCAAATTTACGAAATGTTTTTGTTAAAATCTAAACCCAACTACAGCAGAAACACATCCATAGACTTGCTCGGGCTCATTGAGTTCTTCAGATAAATTACTTTCCGGAACTATTAAGGATATTATTAGCTGTTGTGTGGTACTTACTTTAAAGTCAAAAGAATTATTTCCATTACTGTGATTATCATATAGAAGTTGTCTTTTAGAATTTCTAATTGTCATATGGATATTTCCTAAAGTTGAGTCAGAGCAAATTGATATTCTGTAATCTTGATTTTCATAAAATGTAGTAATACATTGCTGTTTTTTCCCTGGGAACATTACAAAACTAATGTCTTGACCCGAAGAGAGATAACCCTCTCCAATATCTTTAGTACATTGTTTGGATAGACTTTTACATTGTGCATTAAAAGTTAGACTTACAACTAAAAACGAAAATATGGATATGAATTTCATAAAAAATCTAATTAATCAAAATTAAGGTTAAAATTTAAAATTATGCTATTTTTTTGTTTTACTTACAGTTTTAGCCTCTTTTTCAATTTATTATCTCTTTTAAAATACTCTAAAAAGGTATTGGAAATCATTTATTTTTGATTGGGTAAAAAAATTCAATTACAAGCCTAATATTTAAAACAGAATTCTACATTCTGTGCCCTTAAATTTATAAAATGGATCTTTCTTTATCAATTGCTTATGGATTATGCTGTATTTTATTTTTGATTTTATTTTCAAAAATTATTGTAAAACTATTTCATGCTTTTAAAACCCATGCGTATGCATTAATCTACACTAGTCTATTTAATAAAATAATTATTGTAAGTACTTTTACTGTTCTAATAAAAGGGTAATTAGAACATAAAATTATTTATGGAATGTTACTACTAATTGGTATAATGTATTCTACAGTAGAACTTATT
>JAYNHP010000017.1:0-4418 GCA_038108155.1 Flavobacteriales bacterium
TATTAATTGCGCTTCAATTATCTTTTCTATCATAGTTCTATTGTAATCAAAATCCCATTTTAAGACTTTATTTGTATAGTCATAATAAGCTATTGAAATAGGTTCTTTTTCTAAAAAGCGAACATCAAACTTTTCTGATTTTTTAAATAAGGTTACTTCTGCTTTTAAAACATGTCTTTTTCTGCTTTCTGGAATGTCAAGAACATCGACAATAAAATGTTTAGACACGTAATTTTTTTTGGAAAATTCAAACTTGTATATTCCTTTAGAATAAATAGTTTTCTTAAACTTGTTTTTAGTAACTATACAACTTTCTATTTCTTTTTTACCTTGTGATATTAATACTTTATAATTTTTAAGTTTCTTATTTCTATTTTCAACATGCGTTAGTTCAATATTTAATCTAATTCTTAATTGTCCTTGTGTTCGTGTAACAAAAATTATAAGAATTAGTAATAAAAGATTGGTTCTAAATAAGTTCACGAGGTTTAGCTTGTTTATTAATTTACAGGTAATAAAATACCTCAAAATTTAAAACAATTTATCAAAATAAATTTAAAAAATATTACTTGCAACTTCTTTTACCGACTGCCCTTTGCCCATTGTGTAGAAATGTAATACAGGAACACCAGCATCAATTAACTCTTTGGATTGTTCTATTGACCATTCTATACCTACTTTTTTAATCTCCTCATTGGTTTTACATTTTTCTAATTCATTAGAAAATTCTTCAGGGAAATTAGTGTTAAAAAATTTTGGTATAAATGTTAAATGTCTTTGATTGGTTATTGGTTTTAGTCCTGGAATGATTGGAACTGTAATTCCAATTTCTCTACATTTTTTAACAAATGAGAAATACTTTTTATTGTCATAAAACAATTGAGTAACAATAAATTCAGCTCCGGCGTCAACTTTTGCTTTCAAATGCTTCAGGTCGCTAGCTAAATTCATCGCTTCAAAATGTTTTTCAGGGTAGCCAGCTGCACCTATGCAAAAATTAGAAGGACTATTTTTTGTCTCTTCATAAAGATATTGACCATTATTCATTTCATTAATTTGCTGGATTAGATCAATAGCAAATTTATTTCCACCTTCTACTGGAATAAAAGAAGATTCATTTTTCATAGGGTCACCTCTTAATGCAAGAATATTATCTACTCCAAGAAACTTTAGATCAATCAGTGCACTCTCAGTATCCTCTTTATTAAAACCACCACATATTATATGGGGAATTGCATCCACTTTATATCTATTCATTAGTGCTGCACAAATTCCAACAGTTCCTGGTCTTTTTCTAATAGATACTTTTTTAAGTAAACCATTACCCATTTTTTTGTAATCGTATTCTTCTCTGTGATAAGTTACGTTAATAAATGGAGGGTTGAATTCCATTAATGGGTCAATACCTTCGCAAATATCTTCAATGCCCTTTCCCTTTAAAGGAGGGATTATCTCAAAAGAGAATATTGTCTTATTGCTATTTTTAATGTAATCTGTGACTTTCATTGAAGGGCAAAATAAGTTCTTAATCTCAAGAAAACCAAAATATTTTCAATTGAAAAAAAAGTTTTGTTTAAACAAGTTTATAATCCTGATACATATTTAAGAACATATTATAACTAAACAACTTAATTTTTTAGGTTTATATGCTACATTTGTTGTCGATGAAAAATATTAGAAATTTCTGTATTATAGCCCATATTGATCATGGTAAAAGTACTTTAGCAGATAGACTTCTTCAATCCACTGGAACCATTTCAGAAAGAGAGATGAAAGACCAGGCTCTGGACGATATGGATATTGAGAGAGAGAGAGGAATTACTATCAAAAGTCATGCGATACAAATGAACTATTCCTACAATAATGAAGATTATAAATTAAATCTCATTGACACACCAGGACATGTTGATTTTTCTTATGAAGTTTCTAGGTCTATAGCAGCTTGTGAAGGAGCACTTTTAATTGTCGATGCATCTCAGGGTATTGAGGCACAAACTATTTCAAATTTATACCTTGCTATCGAAAATGATTTAGAAATTATACCAATTTTAAACAAAATGGATTTGCCTGGAGCAATGCCTGAAGAAGTTACAGACCAAATAATTGATTTAATTGGTTGCAGCAAAGAAGATATAATTCCAGCAAGCGGTAAAACAGGTATGGGAGTTGATAATATTCTTAAAGCAATAATTAATAAAATACCAAGTCCTGAGGGAAGTGAGAATCAACCGCTAGAAGCAATGATTTTTGATTCTGTTTTTAATTCTTTTAGGGGGATTATAGCTTATTTTAGAGTTTTTAATGGTGTTATAAAAAAAGGTCAACAAGTCAAATTTTTCAATACTGGAAAAATATACAATGCAGATGAAATAGGTGTTCTTAAAATGGATTTAACTCCAAAAAACGAATTGCGTTCTGGTGATGTTGGATACATTATCAGTGGTGTAAAAAAAGCAAATGAAGTAAAAGTTGGAGATACTATTACTTCACTTCTTGAACCTTGCGAAAATGCTATTCAAGGTTTTGAAGATGTTAAGCCAATGGTTTTTGCAGGTATGTATCCAGTGGAAACAGACGACTATGAAGAACTGAGAAATTCTATGGAAAAACTTCAATTGAACGATGCATCTTTAGTTTTTGAACCAGAGTCCTCGGCTGCATTGGGATTTGGATTTAGATGTGGTTTTTTAGGAATGCTTCATATGGAAATTATTCAAGAAAGATTGGAAAGAGAATTCAATATGGTTGTAATAACAACAGTTCCAAATGTTTCTTACAATGTTTTTCTTAAGAAAGAATTAAAACAGATAGTAGTCAATAACCCATCGGAGCTACCTGACCCATCAAAATTAGAGTGGATTGAAGAACCTTACATAAAAGCCCAAGTAATAACAAAAACAGATTATGTTGGAGCAGTTATGAATTTGTGTATTGAAAAAAGGGGTGAATTAAATAATCAAGTATATCTAACTCAAGACAGAGTGGAACTGAGTTTTCAAATGCCTCTTTCAGAAATAGTATTTGACTTTTACGACAGGCTAAAATCTGTAAGTAGAGGCTATGCATCTTTTGACTATTCTCCTGTCGGTCACAAGAAATCTGATCTTATAAAATTGGATATTCTTTTAAATTCCGAACAAGTAGATGCTCTTTCGGCATTGGTCCACCGTTCTAACGCATTTACACTAGGAAAAAGAATTTGTTTAAAATTGAAAGAGCTTATTCCTAGACAACAATTTGAAATTCCTATCCAAGCAGCTATAGGTGCCAAAATTGTTTCTAGAGAAACAGTAAAAGCACTTAGAAAAGATGTTACTGCAAAATGTTATGGCGGGGATATCACAAGAAAAAGAAAACTTTTAGAGAAACAAAAAGCTGGTAAAAAGAGAATGCGACAAGTTGGAAGAGTAGAAGTTCCTCAAGAAGCATTTTTAGCTGTTTTGAAATTAGATTAGAAAAATGCCCTCATTTGCATGCTTCCAGTGTGTATAGCTTTGTTTTCTTCAGATTTTCTTCCGTTATAATTGATAGAAATTTGTATGTTATTTGACATGTTTTTTTGAAATCCCAATTTCCATGTAATGTTTTTACCTAATTGAAGCCCTTCCAACATTTCAAATCCAATAGTACTACTACTTTCCCCATTGTAATTGATGTTAACTAGATGAAGCTCCCCATTTAATAACCCCTTGTCTCTTTTACTTCTTCTTAACTCTATTCCAATATCATTTATAAATGCCTTTTCATTGCCATATTCTATCGAATTTCTTTTTTCTGAATACCTTCCATTTAGTGCAACCCTAAATAAAGTATTTGGTTGAAATGAAATTCGGTTATTTATCTCCTTATTTTCAATGTCATAGTTTCTATTGGTCATATAGGTTGAAGAATTTTTCTTTATTTCTTTGGATAATTGTGAGTTGACCATAAACGACTTATTAATATTCCATCTAAATTTTATTTGGTCTTTATTGGTAGATATAAAGTCTGTACCATTGATTAAAAGATTTTTATTAGCAAATAATTGAGTAACTAGTTCAACACTGTATTTGGAGCTTGAACGATTGAAAAATAAACTATTTCTAAGGCTATTAGACATTTGCTGAATAATAGGATTATCTGCATTTACCAAGGGGTTTAATAAAGTTTGTAAATCTAAATCATTGGTCTTTTTATGGGTATTAACTGCAGTTTGATTGTAAAATTTATTCAAGAACTTTTCTACTATTGTTTTTCCATCAATTATCCTTTTAAAATCTATGTTTAAATTTTGATTGTATTGAAAGCTGTAAATTTTGATATAGTTATTGTTAGGCGTAAATACTCTAATATAAGTTGCTTGATCACTAAATGCTGCTATTTCAAATTCATTAAGTTCTTTTATTCCATTGTCGTTGTAATCGTTCCATGTATATACC
>JAYNHP010000017.1:4428-40861 GCA_038108155.1 Flavobacteriales bacterium
GTATATACCCCTTGGCCAGCTGGAACTTCAATATAAATGAACTCTTTTTGTAGTTCTAATCCTGAACCAATCTCTAAAAACGAATTGGTATTTATTCCTCCATTTAACAGTTTTAAATTATAATTGAGTCTACTTGCCAAGGAATTTTCAGGAAGAATAGTTGTTAAACTTGAATCTGATTGTAGCATTCTGTAAGCTAAGGAATAGTTGAGATTAAAGTTTTTTCTAGAGCTAATGCCTACCATTAGACCCGGGCTAATTGCTTTTGTAGCTTTTTTGAGAATAGATCTGTCTTTAAACCAATCGTATCTTTCTTGGTAGAAAAATTGAACTTTATTTTTTGAAGAGTCGTAATTTTCTATGTAAACTTTCCAATCATAAAAACGGTAACTATTGTTGTTTAAGGTATCTGCACTGAAAAATTGATTATTTTCATTGATATCTTTAAATCCTAATTTGAACCCTTTAATTGGAATAAATAAATCTGTTTTATGTCTTAGGAAACTAGTATTAAACTGCCCGTTAGAATTCATTAAGCTACCATCAAAGTTAAGGTTAACCTTTTTATTCCATTTAATTTTAAAATCATTTTTATAACCATTAAAATCATCTTTGATATAGTAGGAGTTTAATTGGTACTGAAATAGACCATTTTCTAAATGTTTTAAATTAATTCTTGCAGAACTAAGTAACTGATCTTTTGGAGTGATCAGATTTTGAATATTCCAATTTCTTTCAAACTCAACCTCTCTAAATCGTTCTATCCTTCTAAAATCTTTAGAAATACTCTCAATTCTGTATTGTTGATTCAATTCCCATTTTTCTTTTAATGTGTTTTTATTTTCAAAACTTACAAGCCCTGCAAATCCAATATTATCTTCATTGTTAATATTTGAAAAAGTATTTAAATCCATATTTGATGTGCTTAACTCATAACTCAAAGAATTTCCACTCCAAATTGTCTTACCACCAACACTTATTATTTGTCTTTTCTTGGGAGTTACTAATTTTTTAATTGGGCTGTAATCACCGTTTTTAATTATTTCTCCAAATGAAATTGTATCTGGTGCAATCCATTCAAATACTTTTCCAAGTGCATTGTTTTCCTTTATTTTATAGTTTCCGTTACCCTGTCCGACATTACTGAAAGTTAACATATATACTGCCTGTTGTTCATCAGTAGAATACTGATAAACTTCATATCCTAGGGAATCTATTTTTTGGTATAAGTTGGTTGCTTGGTTAAAATCTACACTATCAATTCCAGAACCAATTGCCAAATCAATATTATCGCCAATATTTTCTAAAGTTTGTCTGTCCAATAAGTCAAAATCTAATTGGAGTGGTTGGTTTTTACTATCCTGTTCACCGTATGCATGGACGTAAAATGATGAGTTGTTTTTTTTGATAGTAGCAGAAGATTGAAGTAAAGATCTTGCGTAATTTTTATCGCTATATTGGAATTCTACAATAATTCTTTTGTCTTTATTTATTAAGGTATTGGCAGTAAAGCTAATTTCTGCAGTGTTATAGTCAATTATATAATCATTGTTTTGACCTCTTTTAAGAAGAACACCATCTATATAAACATTTTCAGTACCACTTAAAATTATAATAAAACTTTCATTCTCATTCCCAAATAGTCTATAAGGTCCTTGATTCCCTTCAATACCTTGAATAACATTTCTTCCAAATTTACCTTTACTAATGGAAGCGCTATTTTCAATATCTATTTCAATATTATTATATCCTATAATTTTATTTTTCAAATGAATTCCTTGTCCTCTCTTGTGGTATTTTAAAAAGTAACTGTCTTTATTTTTTATCCAGAAGTCACCTGCAGTTAATTCCCATTTTTGATCTGATACTTGTATAAAAACCTTGTCAAAATCTTGTAGTTGCTGTGTGTTTCCTTGAGGTTGAATAGGAATGTTATCATCGGTAACAGATGCTAATATTTTCATGGTTGGTGAAATCATCCCCGAAAGCTGTAGATTCAGATTTGAATTGAGCGAGAAATCTTGATTATTCCCAACCATAACACCTCTTGAAATACTACCAGTTCTATTTAACTTAGTACCTTGAAATAGGTTGTTGGAATTATCAGTTTTAATAATATTTAGTGATGGATGGTATTGCTTTTGTTCAATGGTTCTATTTAAAGAAATAGGGTGCTTGTAATATTTCTTACTAAAGTCAATTAATAACGGATGGTAATTGAAAATTAAGGTGTCGTATGGAACTTCTAAAAAAACAACCAAACCTTTGTAGGGTAAAAGTTTGTAATCCAAACTTACAGACTCTTTGTCTTTATTTAAAATTTGAAATGTTCTTGGATTAACTGAAAATGTATCGATAATAATGGTGTCTTTGCCCACATATTTTTTAGAATATAGTGATTCATAATCAAAACTTTGGCAGTAATCTATATTATAAATTATACAAAGTATAAAAGCCAATATTTTGTTATTAATCATGGAGTTTTCAATAAAAGCCAAATGGGTCTTTTGATATAAAACGTAAGATAAATAGATTTGTTTTTAAGTATTTAATTTAAAGGTCATTTTTATATTTATTCAAAAGCATTTTTAAGAGAAGGTTGTTTATAAGTATAATAAATTGATGAATTTTTTATCCAATTTGGGGTCATTTTTGTTGTATATATTAAATCAATGATTAAAAACCTTCTTTCAATACTTTTAATTACAATTATTTTTTTCCAGAGCTGTGTTCCAGCAAGAAAATTTGAGGAAATTTCTGAAAAGCAAGAAGTCTGTGCAGTTGAACTAAAAACCCTTAAAACTCTTAAAACGGAACTTCAAACTGAAAATACAGAACTAGAATCACAAAACGACCAACTAAATAGATTAACAAAACGTTTAATTAAAGATACCACTATGTTGGGCAAATCTTTAAGAATGAAAGAAAAGCAATATGATAAAATTGACTTACTTAACAAACGTATTCAAGAGCAATTAGAGCTTCTACAAAAAGGCCAGTCTGTGGAGAAACAGCGACTAATGTTGGATTTAGAAAAAAGAAAGTCGGACTTACTAACTCTAGAAGACCAATTAAGAGACTTTGAAATTGAACTAAACAATAAAAAAGTCCAACTTGAGGATTTGTCTCTGGAACTACAAAAAAGAGAAAAAAGAGTAAATGAGTTGGAACAAATTATTGCTAATAAAGATGCCATAGTCAGAGCTTTAAAAGAAAAAGTTGCCAATGCTTTACTTGGATTTAGAGATAAAGGACTTTCTGTTGTTGAGAAGGATGGAAAAGTTTATGTTAGCATGGATGCAAAACTTTTATTTGCTTCGGGAAGCACAAAAGTTGATGCTGAGGGAATAAAGGCTTTGAAAGAGTTAGCAAAAGTTCTTGAAGACCAACAAGACTTAGAAATTTTAGTGGAAGGACATACCGATAGTGATAAAATGAAATCCAATTCTCATCCAGTAGATAATTGGGAATTAAGCGTGCTTAGAGCAACTTCAGTAGTAAAAATAATGCTAAAAAATAGTAAAATGGATCCAACTACTGTTAGTGCCTCCGGAAGAAGTCAGTATATTCCGATTGACATTCAGGACAAGGCAAAAAATCGAAGGATTGAAGTGGTTCTAATTCCTAAACTAGACGAATTGTTTGATATCATCAACAATTAAATTTTTTATTTTTTGTAAAAATTCATTTCTTCTACATATTTGTAGACTTCCGGGGTAAGTAAATATCTAACATCTTTATTTTCTGAAATTGCTTTTCTTATAAAACTGGAGGATATTTTCATAACAGGAGCTTCACATCTTATAATCTTTGGGTCATCAGCCGGAATTTCTAAATTATTTTTATCAAGTTTTTCTTGTTCAGTTAAAACTCTTGGATAAACATATAAATGGTGGTATTTTAAGATTTCTTCATGATTTTTCCATTTTTTGAATGATCTGAGATTGTCTTCACCCATAATCAGATTAAATTCATATCCAGAATACTTTTCTTTTAGATGCGTCAATGTATTTATTGTATAAGACGGTTTTGGTAAATTAAACTCCTCGTTACATGCTTTTAATTTAGAGTTTTGCTCAATTGCAATTCTGACCAAATTTAATCGATGGTAATCTTCTAATAAAGACTCTTTTTTCTTTAATGGGTTAAGTGGACTGACAACAAACCAAACTTCATCCAAATTAGTGTATCCAACCATATAATTAGAAATTATTAAATGACCTACATGAATAGGATTAAATGTGCCAAAATACAAACCAACTTTTTTCATTCTATTTCAAAAATTTCTTAACTGTTTCAATTATATTTTTGGAGGAAATACTTAGCTCGTCGTTGACAATTATTTTGTCAAATTTGTCTATAGATTTCATTTCTTCAAAAGATTTTTCTAATCTATTTTTAATAGATTTTCTATCCTCTGTGTTTCTTTTTTTGAGTCTTTTGCTTAAAACTTCCATATTTGGAGGTTTTATAAAAATGGATATTGAATTTTCCATGAAATAATTCTTTAAAGAAATCCCTCCGATTACATCCACATCAAAAACTACATGTTTTTTTTCTTTCCATATTCTTTCAATTTCTTTCTTTAATGTTCCATAGAAGTTCCCTTCGTAGACTTCCTCCCATTCTATAAAATCCTGTGCCTTTATTTTTTCTTTAAATTCTTCAATAGATAAGAAATAATAATCTTTTTTATCTTCTTCACCTTCTCGAGGAGCTCTACTACAGGCAGAAATGGAAAATAATAGAGGAAGTTTTGTATCTAATAGCTTATTGACAAGTGTAGTTTTTCCTGCTCCAGAAGGTGCTGAAATAATAATCGCTTTGCCTTGAAAATTATTAGAGGAATTCATAAGATGTTTAAAACTTGTTCTTTGATTTTTTCTAGTTCATCTTTCATTTCAACAACTAATTTTTGAATTGATAGGTGATGTGCTTTCGATCCTAGAGTATTGATTTCTCTTCCCATCTCTTGGGTGATAAAGCCAAGTTTTTTTCCAGAATTCTTTTCAGGAAGTATTTCCATAAAATGGCTACAGTGTTCTTTTAACCTTACTTTTTCTTCTGTTAGGTCTAGTTTCTCAGCGTAATAGATAAGTTCTTGCTCCAATCTTTTTTCATCTATTTGTGATTTCAAATTTAGCTCATCAATAGAGTTCAATAACCTCTCCTTTACTTTGGGAAGTCTTTCCTTTTCGAATGGATTTATTTTTATAAGGTTATCTAGAATAGAATTTATATAATTTAAGAGCTCTTTTTGTAGAGATTCTCCCTCTTTTTCTCGAAAACTGTTTAGGTCTCTACAAGCTTCTTTTACTGCATTTACAAGGATTTCATTGCTTTGTTTATCAACAGTTTCTTTTTGGTGTTGAATTACTTCAGGAAGCTTTAAGGCAAAACCCATAAAATCTTTGTCATTTTGGTTATCTAGCTCTGTAGATATTTCCTTTAACTGATTGTAATAATTTTTTAGTTGTTCTTTATTAATTGTGATTTTACTAATAGGATTTATTTTTTCATAGTGAATAGTAAGTTCTACTTTTCCTCGTTTTAGCTCGTTCTTTAAAATAGACCTTAATAAGGAATCATTTTCTTTAAATACTGTTGGTATTTTAAGAGTTAGGTCTAAAAATTTACTATTAAGAGATCGTATTTCAATATTTACATGAAGGTGACCAATGGTAACTTCTGACTTGCCAAAACCGGTCATTGAATGTGTCATAAAATCTTATTTATTCCAAAAGTAATCAATTGATTTTATTAGTATTTATACTTACTAAATAAACACCTCCAAAAATCATAAGAGAACATAATACACTAATAAATTCTATTTCCTCTCTTCCGCTGAAAACGGCAATGATAGAGGTTAAAACAGGTTGGAGATAAATATATGTACTTACTACAGTTGGGCTCACATATTTAATTCCATAAATGTTTAATAGATAGCATAAATAAGTGGTAAATAAAATGACAAAACCAATTTTCATAATGATGTTACTACCCATATCCCAATTAACTTCATTAATCTCATATATTCCAAATGGAATTACGCCAATCAATCCAAATGTAAATACCCATTTAACAACAGTAATGGGACTGTACTTACTCATTAATGGTTTTACTAATATTAAGTATAGGCCAAAACTAGTAGCATTTAAGAAAATTAATAAATCCCCTAATAAGCCGCTATTTCCAGCTCCAGATTTATTTTGAAATATTATTGTAACAGCTCCTATTAATCCAATTAATACACCAACAACCTTGGTAAATCGTAATTTTTCTTTTAAAATAAAAACAGAGAGAACACTCACAATAATTGGGCTAGTCACCATAATAATTGACGCATGAATGGTAGACGTAAGTTCTAGTCCATTAAAAAACATCAATTGATTTGCTGTCACTCCAAACAATCCGCATAGCGCAAATTTATACATGTCCGACTTAGATATTTCCTCGTAAAAAAACAAAGAAGTTATCCAGAAAAGAAAAGTTGCGCCAATTCCTCTAAATAGAATAAAAGTAAATGGCGGAACATATCCTCCGTTCATAACATCTTTAGCAAAACCATAATTTATCGCATAAATTAAATTAGCTCCTAAAATAGCAAGATGTGCAAAAAGTAATTTTTTATTCAATGTATGTACAACATTTTTTCTTTGAATTTATTAAATAATTAGATTTGTATCCAGATTCTAAATATTTAAAATGAAATTCAATACTAAAGTAATACACGCAGGTGTTCACCCTGATGTTTCTACAGGAGCAATAATGACTCCAATTTATCAGACTTCAACTTATGTTCAAGACGAAATTGGTGTTCACAAAGGTTTCGAATATTCTAGAACTGGTAATCCAACTAGACAAGCTTTAGAGAATAATTTAGCAGCAATAGAAGGAGGAAAGTATGGAGCTTGTTTTGGAAGTGGTTTAGCAGCAATTGATGCTGTTGTTAAAATGTTAAATCCAGGAGATGAAGTAATTTCTACAAACGATCTTTATGGCGGTTCTTATAGAATTTTCACTACTATTTTTGAAAAGTATGGCATTAAATTTCATTTTGTAAATATGTTAGATGTCCAAAACATAGAAGAAAAAATTAATGAAAATACCAAGCTTATATGGGTAGAAACCCCAACTAACCCAATGATGAATATTATAGACGTTAAGAAAGTTTGTGATTTGGCCCAAGAAAATAATATTTTGGTAGGGGTGGACAATACCTTTGCCACTCCTTATTTGCAGAATCCACTAGCTCTTGGAGCAGATGTGGTAATGCATTCAGTTACAAAATATTTGGGTGGACATTCGGATGTTATTATGGGAGCTTTGGTTACAAATGACGATAAAATTGCAGAAGAAATTTACAGAATCCAAAACTCAAGCGGTGCAGTCTGTGGACCTATGGATTCCTTTTTGGTGCTCAGAGGAATTAAAACTCTTCACCTTAGAATGCAAAGACACTGTGAAAATGGTGAAAAAATTGCTCACTTTTTAAATGATCATCCGCTAATAGATACAGTTTATTGGCCAGGGTTAAAGTCTCATACTAATCATGAAGTCGCTAAAAATCAAATGAATGACTTTGGTGGAATGATTTCTTTTAATTTAGTTGGAGATGATTTAGAGATGGCAAAGAATGTAGTAAGCAAAACAGAATTGTTTACATTAGCAGAATCTTTGGGAGGCGTAGAGTCGCTAATTGGCCATCCTTCAACAATGACACATGCATCAATTCCAAGAGAGGAAAGAATTAAATCAGGGGTTGTTGACTCCCTTATTAGATTAAGTGTTGGAATTGAAGATGTTGAAGATCTAATTAATGATTTAAAAAATGCTCTGAGGGTTTAAATAATAAACAATGAAAATAATTTTATCAAGTATATTTTTTCTAATTCAAGTTTCACTATTTTCTCAACTTATAGATTCCAAAACAATCGATCTTGCCAATTGTAGAGATGGTGAAAATGTAGAATATTGTAAGACCCATAAATTAATGAACAAACTAAAAAAAGACCCTGAAGCTCATCGTCAATTTTTAGAAAACCAATTAGAATTAAAAAAAATAGTCAATCAAATTTCTAATAATCCTCCAAACCGAGTTGTTTATAATATCCCTTTGGTGTTTCATGTCCTGCATAATGGAGGAGTTGAAAATATTTCGCGCCAGCAGATTGAAGATGCTGTGGCAATTTTAAATAGAGATTTTAGATTGCAAAATGCTGATGCCAATAATGTTCAGCCTACTTTTTCTGGGATGCCTGCGGATATAGAAGTAGAATTTAAATTGGCAACAAAAGCTCCTAATGGACAATGCTTTAGTGGGATTACTAGAACTTTAAGCCCTTTAACTAATAGTGGGGCTAATGGCCAAAATCAAATTTCTGCAATAATTGCTGGAAACGATGTTTACAATGGAACATGGCCAGGAAATAAGTATTTAAATATTATGGTGGTTAATGATGCTGACGGAGCTGCGGGATATACAACTACTCCAAATAACGGATGGACATCTTCAACTATGGGAAATGGAATATGGGTTCTTCATGATTATGTTGGTTCCATAGGAACTTCAGATGCGAGTTCTAGTAGAACATTAACACATGAAGTAGGACATTGGTTAAATTTAGAACATTTGTGGGGCCCAAATAACAATCCTGGTACAGCTTCAAGTTGTTCTTCTGACGATTATGTGGATGATACTCCAAGATGTATTGGAGTAACTTCTTGTAATTTAAATTCTAATACTTGTTCTAACGATGTTATTGACGGTTATTGGACTTCTGATGTGGTTGACAATGTTGAAAATTATATGGAATATTCTTATTGTAATAAGATGTTTACCAATGGTCAAAAAAATAGGATGAGAGCTACTTTAATGAGTGGTGTTGGAGGAAGGAGTAATGTTGTGTCTACATCAAATCTAACAGCAACTGGATTAAATACAACACCATCTTTATGTGCTGTTGATATTAGAGTAGAAAGAGATTTGGTTTGTGGTGGAGACAATATCCAATTTTTTGATGAATCCTACAATAATATAACTTCATGGAATTGGACTTTTCCTAACGGAACACCAAGCTCCTCAACACAACAAAACCCTATTATTTCTTACAGCGGTTCTGGATCTTTCGATGTTACTCTTGAAGTGACAGATGCAATTGGAAATACGATGACCAAGACTTTCACTGATTTTATTTCAGTAATTGGAAATCCAGGCTATCCGCCACCAATTTACGAAGGGTTTGAAACCATATCTTCAATACCAAATAACGACTGGACAGTTTCTAATCCAAATGGTCCGGGATTTGAAGTGGTTTCCACTGCTTCTCAAACTGGTTCGCAATGCGTTAAACTAGATAACTCCCAAGGTACTAATGGTTCTATTGACGAGTTAATAAGCAACACTATTGACTTATCAAATAGTGCTGCAGCTAGTATTTCATTTAAGTATGCTTTTGCAAAACGAAATAGTGGAAATACAGATTATTTACAGGTATTTGCAAGTAAGGATTGTGGGGAAACTTGGTTTATGAGAAAAAATATTTCTTCTTCAATAATTTCTACTATGCCTAATACTAATGCTGGTATTATTCCAACTGGATCAGACTGGAAAACCATTACCATTGGACCAAATTCATTCACTAATTATTTAGTTAGTAATTTTAGGTTTAAATTTAAATTTGTTAATGGCGGTGGCAATGACTTTTTTATTGATAATATAAACTTGTCTGGGTCAGTTTCTATCGATGAAAATGAATTTAATCAAAAGTTGATAATTCATCCTAACCCTGTAAATGATAATATAAATATCTCATTTAATTCAACTTCAAAGTTGACAAATCCTGTATTAGAAATTTATGATGCTATGGGAAAATTAGTTAACTCTAAGAAGCTTAACCATATTGTAATTGGTGCTAACGAAATTGAAATGTCTTCTTCAAATTTTGATGCTGGATGGTACCTTCTTGTTTTAAAATCTCAAGAAAAAATAATTACCAATAAGTTTTTAAAAAAATAATAAAATGAAGTATTTATTTTGGACTTTTACTTTAATTGTTGTTCTTTTTTCTTCTTGTGAAACAGATTTTGAGCTCAATGCCCCCTATAAAACTATTCCTGTAGTATATGGTCTTTTAGACCAGTCGTTAGATACCCAATTTGTAAAAATTAATAAATCCTATCTAGCAAATGAAAACAATGCAAATTTTGCACCAATTAACGACTGTACTCAGTTTGAATATATTATTGCTGTTTTGGAAGAGTACAATCAAAATAATGTCTATTTAGGGTCTGACACTTTAAAAGAAATGATGGTTGGGGATTTGCAACCAGGAATTTTTTATGAAGACTCTCAGAAAATCTATTTTTTAGAAACTCCTTCTAACACTTTTGTAGATGAACATACTTACAAGATAAATGTAAATGTTCCAGATAAAAATTTGAATTTTAGTGCCCAGACAGATTTAGTTAATGGAGCTGGTTTAATATTTGATTTTTTATCTAAAATCACTTTGCAACTAAATGGATTTCGTTGTGCAGATAATGATTTAGCTACAACCGATGTCTATTTCGATCCAAGACTAGATTGGAAAACAACTCTAAATGGAAAAAGATACGAACTGGTTCTTCGTTTTGCTTATGTGGAACATTTTTTAAATGGAGATACCGTTCAAAAATTTATTGATTGGGACTTAGGAGACCAAACCAGTGTAAATACTGATGGTGGTGAAAATATGTTTAAAGTTGTTTCTGGAAGTAGTTTCTTTGAAATGCTTCAAGGCAGATTATCTTCTTATGATTTGGAAGATCAAGTGGTAAAAAGAACTTTTAATAGTCAGGCTATAGAATTTATTCTCACTGCTGGAAATGAGGACTTAAATACTTACATGCAAATAAATGAACCTGTCACAAGTATTGTTACTGAGAGACCAATTTTCACTAATGTTGAAAATGGAATAGGACTGTTTGGTAGTAAATATAGTAGGTCTTTAAAGTCTTTTATGTCTAATGGCACTGTTTTAGAATTATGTAGAGGACAAATAACAAGTGAATTTAAGTTTTGTTGTGACTCTGCAGAACAAGTTATAGCTATTTCAAACCTAAGTGGTGGCGAACTAGTAGGGTGTAATTAACTCAAAAGCTTCCAAGAATTTTTTTAGCTTTTTCATTGTCTTTTAAAATTTGACTTTTTAGGTCTTGTAAAGAGTTAAATTTTACTTCGTCTCTTATTCGTTCAATTACCTTAGTTCTTAAATGTTGGCCGTATATATCTTTTTGATAATCAAAAAGATGTATTTCTATAGTTCTTTTCTGACCTTCATCTACAGTAGGTTTATAGCCAATATTCATAATGCCTTTATAATTAGCATTTTTAATTTGACAAACAACAGCATAAACTCCATCTAAAGGAATTATTTTTTCGATATTATTTAGCTTAATATTCGCAGTTGGAGCACCAATTGTTTTACCAATCCCATTTCCATGTACAACTTCGCCATAAAATTCGTAAAAATGTCCACAATAATCATTTACCAAATGTATGTTCCCATTTTCAATTGCATTTCTAACTTTTGTTGAGCTAATTTTTATTTCTTCAATTTCGTGTGCTTTAATCTCTTCAAGATAAAAAGGATTTGATTTTTTATGTTTTTTAAGCAAGTCAATATTTCCTTCTCTGTCATTTCCAAAATGATGATCATACCCTATAACTAAAGTATGAGTGTCCAGTTTTTTAACTAATAACTCGTCTATATATCTTTTCGCACTAAATTTTGAAAACTCTAATGTGAATGGATAAATAACTAAATGGTCTAATCCAAGACTTTCTAAAATATTTATTTTTTCATTAATTGTATGGATTAATTTCAACCCTTGATCATTTAGAAGAACTTTTCTTGGATGTGGGTCAAAAGTCAAAAGGACTGTCTCTCCATTATTTTTTTTTGCAATTTTTTGGAGTCTATGAATTATTTTTTGGTGTCCAAAGTGAACGCCGTCAAAAGTGCCAACGGTAACAATAGGATTTTTAATATTCTTATATGATTCAAAGCCGTAGTGAACTTTCATCCTCATTTTTTCAGCGAATTTACATTTTAATAATTAATCTAAGTGGCCTGTTAATTTTAACTTGAAATAATATGTTATATTTTATCAACATTGGACTTGAAATAATATAATTTATGTTAGATTTGCAGCGTAATTTTTTAAATAAAAAGCAATGTCTCAACTTAAGGGGAAAATATCACAAATAATTGGTCCTGTCATAGATGTTAGTTTTGAAAACGCTGACAAACTACCAAATTTATTAGAAGCTATCGAAATCACAAAAGACGATGGAACCAAAGTTGTTTTGGAATGTCAAAAGCATATTGGTGAAGATAGTGTAAGAACTGTTGCAATGGATTCAACAGATGGTCTAACAAGAGGTATGGAGGCAATTCCAATAGGAAGTCCTATCACGATGCCAACAGGAGACAAAGTGAAAGGCAGACTGTTTAATGTAGTTGGAGATGCAATTGATGGTATTGGTCCATGCGATACTGATAAAAGGCTGCCGATACATAGAGAAGCCCCAAAATTTGAAGATTTATCTACTGCAACTGAAGTTTTATATACAGGAATTAAAGTTATTGATTTGGTAGAGCCTTATGCCAAGGGTGGTAAAATTGGTTTATTTGGTGGTGCTGGTGTGGGAAAAACAGTTTTAATTCAAGAACTAATTAACAATATAGCAAAGGGCCATGACGGACTATCTGTTTTTGCTGGTGTTGGTGAAAGATCTAGAGAAGGTAATGATTTGCTTAGGGAAATGTTAGAGTCCGGAATTGTAAAATATGGTGATGAATTTATGCATGAGATGGAAAAAGGGAATTGGCCATTGGACAAAGTAGACGATGAAGCTCTGAAAAAATCTCAAGCAGCATTTGTATTTGGTCAAATGAATGAACCTCCTGGAGCAAGAGCAAGAGTTGCCCTTTCTGGTTTAACGCTTGCGGAGAACTTTAGAGACGGTGATGGAGAAGGAAAAGGAAAAGATATACTTTTCTTTATAGATAATATATTTAGATTTACTCAAGCAGGTTCTGAAGTTTCTGCACTGTTAGGAAGAATGCCTTCAGCAGTTGGATACCAGCCAACTTTAGCCACTGAAATGGGAGCCATGCAAGAGAGAATTACATCTACTAAAAAGGGTTCTATTACATCTGTTCAGGCTGTTTATGTTCCTGCAGATGATTTAACAGATCCAGCTCCTGCTACTACGTTTGCCCACTTAGATGCAACTACAGTTTTGTCTAGAAAATTAGCAGCTTTAGGAATTTACCCTGCAGTTGATCCACTAGATTCTACATCAAGAATTCTAACTCCTCAAATCCTAGGAGACGCGCATTATAATTGTGCTCAAAGAGTTAAAATGTTGTTACAGCGTTACAATGAATTGCAAGATATCATAGCAATTCTAGGAATGGATGAATTGTCTGAAGAAGATAAGCAAGCTGTTCATAGAGCAAGAAGAGTTCAAAGATTTTTATCACAGCCATTTCACGTTGCAGAGCAATTTACAGGGATGAAAGGTGTTTTTGTAAATATTGAAGATACTATCAAAGGTTTCACAATGATTTTGGATGGAGAAGTTGATAAATACCCAGAAGCTGCATTTAACTTGAAGGGAACTATTGAAGAGGTCATTGAAGCTGGAGAGAAAATGTTGGCAGAAGTAAGTTAAAATTTCATTATGGATGTTCAAATAATTACACCTGATAAATCTCTTTATGACGGCAAAGCTGATTTAGTCAATGTTCCAGGCACTACTGGTTCTATAGGTATTTTAAATAATCATGCTCCTTTAGTTTCTTCTCTTACAAAAGGCGAAGTAAGAATTGTTCTAAATGATAAAGAAGAATTATTTAAAATTGATGGAGGAGTTGTTGAAATCATGAAAAACAAGGTCGTTGTTTTAGCTTCTTAATTTAAGTCAATTTGAAACTTTTTCTGTGGTGTTTTGAAATCCCAAACTCTGAAATAGCTTTTTTATGTTTTTTAGTAGGATAACCCTTATTTTGGTTCCATAAATATTCTGGATAAATTTCTGAAAGTCTTTTCATTATTTCATCTCTTTTTGTTTTTGCAATTATCGATGCAGCAGCAATATTCAAATACTTTCCATCTCCTTTTATAATACAGGTGTGGTCTATTTTTGGATATGGATTGAACTTATTTCCGTCAATTGCTAAATGGCTAGGTTTAGTAGCTAGATTTTTTATTGCAAGGTGCATTGCAAGAAGCGAAGCTTGAAGAATATTTATTTTTTCAATTTTTCTTTCGTCTACAACTCCAATTCCAATTGCGACAGCATTTTTCTCAATATCAATTCTTAATTCGTTTCTATTTTTTTCAGAAATTTTTTTAGAATCATCAAGCATAATATTTTTATAACCTTTAGGAAGAATAACTGCAGCAGCTACTACTGGTCCTGCTAAACACCCTCTACCAGCTTCATCACAGCCAGCTTCATTAAAAGAAGTTAGAAAAGGTTTTAATTTCAAAATAGCAGATTCATATTCACTTTAGAATCTATAAAATTAGATAGTTCACTTATTTTAATTCTTTCTTGATTCATAGAGTCTCTTTCTCTTACTGTAACAGAATTGTCTTCAAAGGATTCATAGTCAACAGTAATGCAAAAGGGTGTCCCAAGAGCATCGTTTCTTCTATACCTTTTCCCAATAGAATCTTTTTCGTCGTAAGCACAGTTGCAAATAGATTTTAGATCGTTAAAAATTTCTTTGGCTTTTTCTGAAAGCCCATCTTTTTTAACAAGAGGAAGAATAGCAGCTTTGTTAGGTGCTAAGCTGTAGGGTAATGCAAGTACTGTTCTTGAAGTTCCATCTTCAAGAGTTTCTTCTTTTAAGCTGTAAGATATTAGAGCCAAGAACATTCTATCTAGGCCAATAGATGTTTCAACCACATATGGAATGTAACTTTCGTTTTTTTCGGGATCAAAATATCTAATTTTTTTCTTAGATAATTCTTCATGTTGATTTAAATCAAAATCTGTTCTTGAATGAATCCCTTCTAATTCTTTAAATCCAAAAGGAAAATTAAATTCAATATCACACGCGGCATCTGCGTAATGGGCAAGTTTCACATGGTCATGAAACCTTAAATATTCTTCTGGAATACCTAAAGATTTATGCCACTTCATTCTAGTTTCTTTCCAATGTTCGTACCACTTTTGTTGGGTTCCTGGTGTGATGAAGAATTGCATTTCCATTTGTTCAAACTCTCTCATTCTAAAAATAAATTGTCTTGCAATGATTTCGTTTCTAAAAGCTTTACCAATTTGGGCGATTCCAAAAGGTATTTTCTTTCTACCAGTTTTCTGAACATTTAGATAATTTACAAATATTCCCTGAGCAGTTTCTGGTCTAAGAAAAATGCTTGTTGATTCTCCTGAAACTGATCCTAAGTCAGTTTTAAACATTAGGTTAAATTGTCTTACATTGGTCCAGTTTTTAGACCCGCTTATGGGGCAAGTTATCCCTAATTCTATTATTAGATTATAGATAGCAGACAAATCTTCACTGTTAAAAGCTTTGTCCATTTTGATTCTAACATCTTTTTTGTCGTTTTCTCTTCTTAAGACATTTGAATTGGTTTCTCTAAAGGTTTTTTCGTTAAAATCTTCTCCAAACCTCTTTTTAGCTTTTTTTATTTCTTTTTCTATTTTAGCTTCAATTTTAAGAATATAATCTTCAATCAAAACATCGGCTCTGTATCTTTTTTTAGAATCCTTGTTGTCAATAAGTGGATCATTAAATGCATCAATATGTCCAGAAGCTTTCCAAGTGTTTGGATGCATAAAAATAGCTGCATCAATTCCAACAATATTCTCATGCATTTGAACCATGGAACGCCACCAGTACTTTTTAATATTGTTTTTAAGCTCTACACCATTTTGTCCATAATCATATGTTGCACTCAGTCCGTCGTAAATCTCACTACTTGGAAATATAAATCCAAACTCTTTAGAGTGGCTAATTATTTTTTTGAAATGTTCTTCTGTCATCTTCTTTCTTAATTGGTTGGAGTTATCACAAAAATAGAACTTCCGCTGAAAGGGTTATATTTAAATTTTAAAAATTATAAAGTTTTATAGTTAATATGGTAGAAATAGAAGATAAAATCATTTCTGATGAGCTTTTTGAAAAAAAGTTTGTATGTGATTTACAAAAGTGCAAAGGGGGCTGTTGTGTTGAGGGTGATTCTGGCGCTCCTTTAAGGTCTAAAGAGATAAAAGAAATTTCAAAAAATCTTTCAATTATTAAATCTGAAATGTCTACAAAAGGTCTTCATGCGATTAAAAATAATGACTTTCATTATGTTGATTCCGATGGAGATAAGGTGACAAAATTGGTAGATGGTAAGGAGTGTGTCTTTGTTGTTTTTGATAAAAATAATATTGCAAAATGCTCCATAGAGTCAGCTTACAGAAAAAATAAAATAAATTTTAATAAGCCTATTAGCTGTCATTTATACCCTGTAAGGGTTAAAAAATACGATTCTTTTACAGCTGTAAATGTTGATAATTGGCATGTCTGTAAGTCCGCGTGTCAATGTGGAACAGAACTAAATGTACCGGTATTTAAGTTTTTAAAAGATGCAATTGTAAGATTTTGGGGTTTAGATTTCTACCAGCATTTAGATTCGGTCTACAATGAATTTTTCAACAATAAAAATTAAAATAAAATTCCGCAAAATCTTAGCTAGGCAGCTTATAATTCTATAGTTGCTCTATGTTTAAAAGATTGTTGTTATTAACACGCAATTTTTAATAAAGATTTCTATACAAAGGCGAAATATTAGACATCAAAAATTAACTTTAAAAAGAATAAAATACGTTCTTTTAGTGTCAATTTTTGTCAATCGTTTTGACTTTCAATAAGTTAACAAGTTTTAATTTTAATTTGTTGAAAACTATTAAAAATGTTAGGTATTTTTTTTTGTCAGACCTAGGATTATTTCTAATTTTTGTATTCCACTAAAATTTGATTTTAGCTAGGCACCCAAAACGTATTTTATAATGACATTCTTCAAAAACATATTGTTTTTTTAGAAGATTTTTGGCTTTAAATTTTACGTTTTTGAATAAATACAACAATGAATATGGATAAAAATACTACTACAAAAGACTCAAGCGCAGTTAAAATCGATCTTGAAAAGGAATTGGATACTAAATTAACAGTTGAAGAACCAATCCTTAAAGAAAATCCAAACAGGTTTGTACTTTTTCCAATACAGCACAATGATATTTGGGAAATGTATAAAAAACAAGAAGCTAGTATTTGGACTGCAGAAGAATTGGATTTGTCTCCTGATTTAGTGGATTGGGAATCCAAACTTAACGATGACGAACGTTTTTTTATAAAACATGTGCTTGCATTTTTTGCTGCGTCAGACGGGATTGTTAACGAAAATCTAGCAGAAAATTTTCTAAGCGAAGTGCAGTACACAGAAGCCAAGTTTTTTTATGGGTTTCAAGTAATGATGGAAAATATTCACTCTGAAACATATTCTTTACTAATCGATACTTATATTAAAGACACAAAAGAGAAAAATTATTTATTCAATGCAATTGAAACTTTTGAGCCTGTAAAGAAAAAAGCAGATTGGGCTATGAGATGGATTGATAACGGTTCTTATGCGGAACGTTTAATTTCTTTTGCAGCTGTAGAAGGTATTTTCTTTTCAGGTTCGTTTTGTTCTATTTTCTGGCTGAAAAAACGAGGGTTAATGCCAGGTTTAACTTTTTCTAATGAGTTGATTTCAAGAGACGAAGGTTTACATTGTGATTTTGCTTGTATGCTTTACAACAACCATTTAGTAAATAAATTACCTAAGAAACAAGTCCAGAAAATCATTGCTGATGCTGTGGAAATTGAAAAAGAATTCGTAACAGAATCATTACCTGTAAGATTAATTGGAATGAATTCAGATTTGATGTCTCAATATATTGAATTTGTTGCCGATAGATTACTTACAGAGCTGGGCAATGATAAAATATACAATACTTCAAATCCTTTTGATTTTATGGATATGATAAATCTACAAGGAAAAACCAACTTTTTTGAAAAAAGAGTAGGGGAATATCAAAAAGCAGGTGTATTGAATAACGAAAATAATACCACCTTTAGTTTGGACTCAGATTTTTAAAAAATCATTTAATTAGATAGTATGTACGTAGTAAAAAGAGACGGAAGAAAAGAAGCTGTAAAATTTGATAAAATAACAGCAAGAATTAAAAAGCTTTGTTATGGATTAAATCCTTTAGTAGCACCTGAAAAAGTTGCTATGAAGGTAATAGAAGGTCTCTTTGATGGAGTTACTACTAGCGAGTTAGATAATTTAGCGGCCGAGGTTGCAGCAACAAATACAATAACACATCCTGATTATGCACTCTTAGCTTCTCGTATTGCTGTTTCAAACTTACATAAGAATACAAAAAAATCTTTTTCAGATACTGTTACAGATTTATATGAATATATAGATCCAAAGACTAATGAAAAAGCACCACTCATATCTGATGAGGTTTATAAAATTGTCAAGAAAAATGCAGATGTTTTAGACTCCACAATTATTTATGATAGAGATTTTAGATATGATTTTTTTGGTTTTAAAACCTTAGAAAGATCTTATTTACTGAAGTTAAATGGTCAAGTTGCTGAGCGACCACAGCAAATGATAATGAGAGTTGCAGTAGGGATACACAAAGACGACTTAGACTCAGCAATAGAAACTTACAATTATATGAGTGAAGGATGGTTTACCCATGCAACACCAACTTTATTTAATTCCGGCACACCAAAACCTCAAATGTCTTCTTGTTTTTTACTTGCAACAAAAGAAGATAGTATAGCAGGTATATATGATACATTAAAGCAATGTGCTCAAATTTCACAATCTGCTGGTGGAATTGGACTTTCTATCCACGATATTAGAGCTACTGGTTCTTACATAAAAGGAACCAATGGTACATCCAATGGTATAGTTCCTATGCTTAGGGTATTTAACGATACTGCTAGATATGTAGATCAAGGTGGTGGTAAAAGAAAAGGTTCTTTTGCAATATATATTGAACCTTGGCATGCAGATATTTTGGACTTTTTAGATCTTAGGAAAAATCATGGTAAAGAAGAGCAAAGAGCAAGAGATTTGTTTTATGCTTTATGGACACCAGATTTATTTATGCAGAGAGTTGAGGAAAATGGCGATTGGACTTTAATGTGTCCACACGAATGTCCTGGTTTGTCAGATACACACGGAAAGAAATTTGAAAAGCTCTACAAAAAATATGAGTCAGAGGGAAAGGGTAGAAAAACAATCAAAGCTCAAGAATTATGGTTCAAAATTTTAGAAAGTCAAATAGAGACTGGAACTCCATATATGCTTTATAAAGATGCTGCCAATGAAAAATCCAACCAAAAGAATTTAGGAACTATAAAATCTTCTAACTTATGTACAGAGATTATTGAATATACTTCTCCAGATGAAGTTGCTGTATGTAATTTAGCTTCTATAGCATTACCAAAATTCGTTATTGACGGTAAGTTTGACTTTGAAAAATTATTTAAAATTACTTACAGAGTAACCAGAAATCTAGATAAAGTAATTGATGCCAACTATTACCCAGTACCTGAAGCAAGAAATTCTAATATGAGACACCGTCCTATTGGGATTGGAGTTCAAGGTTTAGCTGACGCATTTATTTTAATGAGACAAGCCTTTGAATCTGAAGAAGCTAGACAATTAAATAAAGATATCTTCGAAACAATCTATTATGCTGCACTTACAGCTTCTAAAGATTTAGCAATTGAAAAAGGACCTTACGAATCTTATAAAGGGTCACCTGTCTCAAAAGGAATATTACAGTTTGACATGTGGAATGTTAAGCCTTCCGACAGATGGGAATGGGATTTGTTACGTGAAGAGATTCTAAAAAATGGAGTAAGAAATTCTCTATTACTGGCTCCAATGCCAACAGCATCTACTGCTCAAATACTTGGAAACAACGAATGTTTTGAACCATACACTTCAAATATTTATACAAGAAGGGTCTTATCAGGAGAATTTATTATTGTCAACAAGCATTTATTAAGAGACTTAGTTAAATTAGGTATATGGGACGACCGTCTTAAAAACAAATTGATGGCTTCTAATGGTTCCATACAAAATATTGACGAAATACCGGATAATATTAAAAATCTTTACAAAACTGCTTGGGAAATATCTCAAAAGGTTTTATTAGATATGGCAGCAGACAGGGGGGCATTTATTGATCAATCACAGTCACTTAACATCTTCATGGAGAACGCCAATTTTGCTAAACTGACTTCTATGCATTTCTATGGTTGGAAAGCAGGACTTAAAACAGGAATGTATTATTTGAGAACCAAGTCTGCAACAGATGCTATTAAGTTTACTTTAGATAAAGAAGCAATCTCTGAACCAGTTGCTAAAAATGAAGAAACTGTTGAAGTAACGAAGAAGTAAGATAATCTCTATTATCAATTACAACTTGGAATTATAACAGTTTTTAACTAATCTCATTTTATAAGTTGATTTGGCAAATTTTTATTCTTAGATTTTACTTTAAGTTTATCTCTTTATTTGCTCCACAATTTGCTGGCCTAAAAGCTTTTAAATTATTTCAAAAAGTTAAAAAAAAAACAATAAGGAAAAGAGAGGAGAAGTTTTATAAGGAAGTCCAACATTTCAAAGTTAGTTCAACAAAGGAAGACCTATTATGTTATGAAATAGGTTCGGAAAATAAGAATCTTGTTTTTTTATTACATGGTTGGGAATCGAATGCTGGTAGCCTTTCCAAATTTGCTTTTCAATTATCTAAGAATAATTACAGAGTCATAAGTTTTGACTTGCCTGGTCATGCAAAATACAAATCAAATTATACCAACTTAGTAGAGTGTAGTGAAGCTTTTTCTAAGGTTATAGAATATACAAATCCTAATATACCTTTCAGCGTTATATCTCACTCTTTTGGTTCAGCAGTTTGTACTTATACTTTGTCAAAATTGAATTATAAATTAGATAAAATTGTTTTTTTAACCTCTCCAAATTCTATTTTAGAAATTTTTAAAGAATTTAAGAATTTGATTGGTTTATCTAATCATTCCTTCACCTATTTTGTACAGAAAGCAAATTTATTAGCTAATGAAGAAATCAAGAATATTAATATAGATGAAAAATTAAAGCTATTAGATTTTTCAAAATTGCTTTTGATCCATGACAAATTTGATAAAATTATCCCAATAAAAAATTCCGAAGAGATTAAAAAAATAAATACCAAGAAAATACAACTAATTAAATATTCTAAAATAGGACATTATAAAATGTTGTGGAATGACAAAGTAGTAGAAGATACCATGCATTTTTTAAAAGAATAAAAAAAGGCACCCAATGGTGCCTAGGTATCTTTAAATATATTAACCTATTTATTTAAAATAAGTTATTTTAATCCTTTAATCACAGATGTTCCAGCACCAAAAACATTGTCTTGCCCATAAGGTGAACCTTTTCCATCTGCGTAGCCTTTCCATTTGACTAGCTCTATATAGTTTGGAGATCTAGTTAACTGTTGTTGTACCAATCTTATTTCTTCAGCTCTACCTTGAGCTCTTAAAATAGCTGCTTTCTTTTCACCTTCAGCCTTCATTATTTCTGCATTTGCTAGATATTGCTGTTCTTCTTCTAGCTCTTTGGCTTTTTGGTTTCTTTGCTTTTGGGTTTCTTTTTCAGTAATTGCAACTTTTACATTTTCAGGTAAATTAACATCTGCAATTTCACAGAAATTATAAGAAATAAAATTAGCAGGAAATTCAGATTGGAAAATAGTATCCATTTCTGTTTCTAAAGCTTCTCTTTTTGTAGAGTAAATTTCTTCATAAGTGTATCTTCCGATTACGTCTTTTATAACTCCTCTAACTTTAGCATCAATAAAAGAGCTTTCAAATGCTTTACCATGTTTTAAGTGTAATTTTGCTGTATTATTTTGCATGGGATTGTAATTGATAGTTACATCAATCCCTATTTCCATACCATTTTTTTCCATCACCTTCGAACTATAGTTTCTACTTTGCTGAAGAATGTTGTAGGTTATCATTTCATTCCAGGGAGCAATAAAAACTGTTCCTTCTGTATAAACATTAGATTGATCTATCCCCCCAGTATATGGTCTATATATAAACCCTTCTTCCCCTGGATTTACATCTGTCCATGACATGAAAAATAAGGAGACTAGAATTATTCCTATCCCCCCGAATAATGTTGTTTTTAAAATGTTTTTAGGTTCTATTTCTATTTCACTCATGATTTTGGTTTATTAATTATTGTTTTATAAGTATTATATATGGCAAGTATGTTCAAAAACAGTGCCAAGATTTTTACAATTGGGTGTGTTCTAATTGCATACATTATGGTTATTACAAAAAGAAGTGCAGCCAAAGTAACATTTAGAATTATACTTAAAATGTATCTATTATTGTTCATTATATCATCTTTTTAGGATCTACCCACAAATCATATTCCTCTGCTGTGACATATCCCAAGTTGATTGCTTCTTCTTTCAAGGTTGTGCCATTTTTATGCGCAGTATTAGCTATTTCAGCAGCTTTGTAATAGCCTATTTTAGTATTTAAAGCAGTTACTAGCATTAACGAATTGTTTAATAGTTTTTCAATATTTGCATGGTTTGGCTCAATTCCTTTTGCACAATGCTCATTAAATGACAAAGTGGCATCTGCTAAAATTGTTGCACTTTCAATTAAATTCTTCGCCATCATAGGTTTAAATACATTTAATTCATAGTGTCCTTGTGCTCCTCCAAAACTTATTGCTACATCATTTCCCATTATCTGAGCACATACCATAGTAAGAGCTTCGCATTGTGTAGGATTCACTTTTCCAGGCATAATGGATGAGCCAGGTTCATTTGCAGGTATAATTAATTCACCAATACCAGATCTTGGTCCTGAAGCCAACATCCTAATGTCATTAGCAATTTTATTGATGGATACTGCCAATTGTTTTAAAGCTCCATGTGTTTCTACAATTGCATCGTGGGCAGCAAGTGCTTCAAACTTATTTTCAGCAGATACGAACGGCAAATTGGTTAGTTCTGCAATATTTTTTGCTACCATTTTCGCATAACCTTCAGGTGTATTTAGTCCGGTTCCTACAGCAGTTCCACCAAGTGCAAGTTCACTTAAATGATCCATTGTATTATTTAGAGCTTTTAAACCATGATCTATTTGAGATACATATCCAGAAAATTCTTGTCCCAAAGTTAGAGGAGTTGCATCCATTAAATGAGTTCTTCCAATTTTAACAACCTCTTTAAATTTTAATGCTTTTTTCTCTAAAGTATCCCTAAGTGCAGTAACTCCGGGGATAGTTTTTTCAATTATTATTTTATATGCAGCAATATGCATTGCAGTTGGGAAAGTATCATTTGAAGATTGAGATTTATTAACATCGTCATTTGCTTTTAAAGTTGTATTGTCTTCATTTAAAGAACCTCCGTTTAAAACATGAGCTCTATTGGCAATAACTTCATTTACATTCATATTGCTTTGTGTTCCAGAACCAGTTTGCCAAACTACAAGAGGAAACTCATCGTTTAATTGATTATCTAGGATTTCATCACAAACTTTGGCTATCAAATCTTTTTTATTCTCTTCTATTACACCAAGGTGAAAATTAGTAATGGCTGCTGCTTTCTTTAAAATGGCAAATGCATGCACTATTTCTAATGGCATTGATGCCGGTGGGCCAATTTTAAAGTTATTTCTTGATCTCTCCGTTTGAGCTCCCCAATATTTAGTTGACTCAACTTGAATTTCTCCAATGGTATCTTTTTCGATTCTAAAGCTCATTTTAATATTTTTATTACTAATTTAGTTCAAAGAAACTTAATTCAAATTTAAAATTTATGGTTATAGGTACAGCAATATTTTTATTTTTCTTTGGTATGGCTTTCTGGGTGCTGTTATTTTTAGGCGGTTTTATTGGTCTTTGGGTTCAATGGGGAGTAATTGATATCACCAAAGCACAATTATCCAAAAGAGGCATCATAAAAGATGTTTAATTAATAATTTTCAAGAAATTTTCTTTTGGCCTTCCTATTTCAGCCAAATTTTTATTTACTAGAATAGGCCTTTCCATTAATTTAGGTTCTTTTATCATCCAATTAATTATTTCATTTTCAGAAAGGGACTTTCCTTTAATATTTTCTTTATAAACTGCTTCACTTTTTCTGATAAGCTCAGATGCAGAAATATCTAATTTTATTAAAAGATCTATCAACTCTTCTTTAGAAATTTTATTTTCTAAATAATTAATAATTTGAGGTTGTATGTTTTTAGATTCTAGAAAAGCCAATCCTTCTCTACTTTTACGACATCTGTTGTTGTGATAATATTTCATTTATTTAGATTTTCCATAACTCATTAAGTAATTATTTAAAAATGGCTGTAATTCACCGTCGAGTACTTTAAACGGGTCATTGCTTTGAAAATTTGTTCTATGATCTTTGACTCTTTTGTCATCTAATACATAACTTCTAATTTGAGATCCCCACTCAATTTTCTTTTTTCCAGCTTCAATCTCATCCTGTTTTTCTCTTCTTGCTCGTAATTCTAGCTCATAAAGTTGAGACTTTAATAATTGCATTGCTTTTTCTCGATTGCCTAGTTGAGATCTAGTTTCAGTATTTTCGATAACAATTCCGGTTGGCGCATGTTTTAGCCGTACCCCAGTTTCAACTTTATTAACATTTTGCCCCCCGGCACCTCCGCTTCTAAAAGTGTCCCAGCTGATGTCGGCTGGACTAATATCTATTTCTATGGTGTCGTCAACACTTGGATACACATAAACGGATGAAAAAGAAGTCATTCTTTTACCCTGTGCATTAAAAGGGCTTACTCTAACTAGTCTATGAACTCCATTTTCCCCTTTTAAATATCCAAAAGCAGAATCTCCTGAAATTTCAAGAGTTACCGTTTTAATTCCAGCAACATCCCCATCTTGAGAATGAATTTCTTTAACTTTATATCCGTTCTTCTCACACCACATTAAGTACATTCTCATTAGCATTGCACTCCAATCACAACTTTCTGTACCACCTGCACCAGCGGTAATTTGAAGAATTGCATCTAAGTGATCTTCTTCGGAAGAAAGCATGTTCATTAATTCTAAATCTTCTAAATTTTCAACTAACTTTTTATGTTGACTTAAGACTTCTTCTTCTGAAGATTCGCCTTCTTTAAAGAAATTAAATAAAACTTCTGTGTCCTCAAGATTGGTTTTTAAACTGTCGTAAGACTTCACCCACAATTTTTTATTTTTTATAGACTTTAATACTAATTCGGCCTTTTTTGGATCATTCCAAAACTCAGGGTCTTGAGTTACTAATTCCTCTTCTTTGATTAATTCTCTTTTTAGATCAATGTCAAAGATACCCCCTTAACGCTTCCAGGCGATCTTTAATAACTTTAAGTTGTTCAGATGTGATCATGTTGTTGAATTTTAACAATGTTAATAGAAAAAATTATCTTAATCTTAATTTATCCCCATTATTTAAGCCGTTTTTTAAAATTAATTCATTTCTTTTTTTCAAAGACTTCATTTTGATGCCATAAGTTTGAGAAATTGATCTTAAATCTTCTCCTTTATTCACTACATGAATTCTTTGCTTAGATCTATTTCTTTTAGGTTGAATAAATACTTTAGTACCTACTTTTAATACAGACAGCTTATTGTTGTCATTATACTTCAGTATTTGTTTTAATTTAATATTTAAGCTTTTTGCAATTGTCTCATAAGTTTCTTGATTTTGAGAGATTACATATTTAATTTTGTTAGGATGCATGTAAATATTTCTTTTGCCTGATATCAAATTCTCATCAATTTTTTCCCTATCAAATTGATATAGTTTATTTTCTTCGATAATTTTTATTAGAAGCTCTGGATACTTGCTGTTGGTCGCATAACCAGCTTTTTTAAGACCCTTTGCCCAAGATTTATAATCTGTAATTTTATAGTTAAAAAGAAATTCATATCTGCTGTATTTGTTAAGAAAAAGGGAGTGGTCGACAAAAGATTCCAAGACATTTTTATAATTCCTAAAACATTCATTCTCTTTATCATCGTCGGCAAATATTTTTTTCCCTTCCCATCCATGACATTTTATACCAAAATGATTGTTTGCTTTTACAGCTAGTCTTGAATTTCCATTGTTACTTTCTAATATACCTTGCGCTAAAGTTATACTAGCCGGAATCTTATATTGATGCATTTGTTTTACTGCTAAGGAAGCGTATTTTTCAATATATTCTTTTCTAGAAATTTCTTGTCCAAATATTGAGTTTGATAAAATTAATAATCCAAAAGCAATGCACTTAAAGTATTTGCCCAAAATCATTTTGCTGGTTTTTTATTGTAAAGAAAAATATTTTTAAAATCTTTTTCAATAGAAGTTCCTATAACTGCAATATCTGCACCAGCGTCCCAAACATCTTCTAAATCTTCTTGACTATTGATACCTCCACCAATAATTAATGGGATACCAATTGTTTTTTTTACTTCGGCTATCATTTTCTTTCCAATGCTTTCTTCTGCACCTGATCCTTTGTCTAAATAAATATATTGAAGTCCTAATTGTTCTCCTGCTAAAGCAGTTGCAGCAGCAATAGAACTTTTATTTTTTGGTATTGGAAGAGATTCACTCATGTAAATAGCTGAGTTTAAATTATTTCCTTCTACAAGAATATAACCACATGGTAAAATTTCAAGCTTACTAGCTTTGATCCTAAATGCTGATTTCACATGTTGTCCTATCAAAAGTTCTGGATTTCTTCCACTTATAAGAGACAGTAAAAATATGCCATCTGCATACTTAGAAATTTGTTGGTTGTCACCTGGGAAAATTAAAACAGGCTTATGGGAAAGAGTTTTAATTTCCTTCAAAAAATCATCAAACATTTGGTGATTAATTAAGCTTCCACCAACTAAAATAAAGTCACAGCTGGAATTATTTGTAAGAGAAATTAGTTCGCTTATTTGCTCAAAAACAATTTTATCAGGATCAATTAAAACACACCATTGCTTTTCTCCTTTTGATATTTTATCTCTAATAATTTTCTTAATCATTACCAAGGGTATAATCTATGTTGAAAGCTAAAAAATAATTTCGAAAGTTGGATACCTTTATATTACTAGAGAATGAAAAATTTGGATGACGGCAAAAGCCTTTATATCCTTCAGAACTTTTTTTGACTATTAAATGATTATTAAATAAAACTGAATTGTCTCTTTTAGATTTATAAAGGACTTCTTTAATACACCATTTTTTTAGTAACTCTTTTAAATCATTACCATCATTAAAGTCTTCTTTATTTGTGAATTTATGTTTTATTTTCAAGGTGTTCCTATTGTTTTGTTCTATATCTATTCCGCATGGAAAATCTGCAATAATCATTGCAATTGTGTTTTTTGTGTGAGTAATAGAAATCTCTTTTTTAGATTTTTCAATTTCAGGAATTCCATTTTTTGAAATTAATATTTCATTATCTATAAGTTCATTAAAAAGAAGTTTTACTCCGTAAATCTGCCATTTTCTGCTTTCATTTTTATAATCTATAAAATCTTTATGATAATTAGGATGAATGATTTTACAATGATTGAGATTAAATTCAAGTTCATTAAATTCCCAAATGCCAATTTTATAGTTAGTTCCCTTAAATATTTTTTGTAATGGCAAAACTTATAATTAAAAGTAATTTATTTCTTTGTAAAAATAATTGACAATAAAAAAGATGTCTTTTTTCAGTTGATTTAAAAAGCCTATTTATATTTGTTCAAATATCTTAAAAATAAAAATGATATTTTAGGATTACAACCTAATTTCTATTTTTCAAGAAAAAGAAATAATCTAATATTGAGAATATAAATGCAAATAATAATGTTGTTAAGTTAAATAGAATTGTAAATTAATTACTGCGAATCATTAATGAAGGATTTATATATATATAACTCTCTATCTTCTAAAAAAGAGAAATTCATTCCAATTGAAAAAGACCATGTTGGAATGTATGTCTGTGGCCCCACTGTCTACAGCAATGTTCATCTTGGAAATATAAGAACATTTATGTCTTTTGATATGGTATATAGATACTTATTACATTTAGGTTACAAGGTAAGATATGTAAGGAACATTACCGATGCAGGACATTTAGAAAATGATGCCGATGAAGGAGAAGACAGAATAGCAAAAAAAGCACAAATAGAAAAAATTGAACCTATGGAGGTTGTACAACGCTATACTGTAGATTTTCACAATACTTTAAATCGTTTTAATTTTTTGCCGCCTAGTATTGAACCTACTGCAACTGGCCATATTATTGAGCAAATAGAAATTATTAAGCAAATTTTAGATAAGGGATTTGCCTATGAAATTAATGGATCAGTTTATTTTGATGTTTTAAAGTACAATCAAGTTAATAACTATGGAATATTAAGTGGAAGAAAAATCGAAGATTTAATTCACAATACTCGCTTACTAGATGGGCAGTCTGACAAGAAAAATCCACAAGATTTTGCTCTTTGGAAACGTGCAGAGCCACAACATATAATGAGATGGCCATCTCCATGGGGAATTGGGTTTCCTGGTTGGCATTTGGAATGTACGGCAATGAGTACTAAATATTTAGGTAAAAAATTTGATATTCATGGAGGTGGTATGGATTTGAAATTCCCTCATCATGAATGTGAAATTGCTCAATCTGAAATATGTAATGATAGCAGCCCAGTTAATACTTGGATGCATACAAATATGCTTACATTAAATGGTCAAAAAATGGCTAAATCAACCGGAAATTTTATTTTGCCAAATGATTTCTTTACTGGAGACAGCAAACATTTAAGTAAAAGTTTTTCTGCTGGTTGTGTTAGGTTTTTCATCCTACAGGCACATTATCGCAGTGTTTTAGATTTTTCAAATGAGGCATTACTGGCTTCTGAAAAAGGATATAATAAACTAATGGAAAGTATCCGAATTTTAGAAACTTTGAGCTCTTCTTCAATCACCTCAGATTTTAATGTGGAATCGTGGAAAGAGAATTGTTACAATGCAATGAATGATGATTTTAATTCTCCAGTTTTAATTGCAGAGCTATTTAGTATTGTAAAATTTATAAATCAGGTGAAAGACGGTAACTCTTCAGTTAGTAAAAAAGACTTGGAGATTATTAAAAACTCTGTTAATGTTTTTGTCTTCGAGATTTTAGGTCTTCAAAATCATAACGAATCTACAAATCAACACAAGGAAAAATTAGAAGAGACCTTAGAGCTACTAATTAAAATGAGATCGGATGCACGAGCTAATAAGGACTTTGAATTATCAGATAAAATAAGAAATGAATTAGATGAAATTGGTATCCAACTTAAAGATTCTAAGGGAGGGACAACCTTTAAAATTGATTAAATATGAAGTTCTTTAATTTAAATAAAATTTTCCTTATTTCTAGTTTATTGTTGGTAGTAAACAGTTTTTTTTCTCAAAATAGTCTAGTAGATTCTTTATTTAGAAATAAAGGAGAACAATATTTTTCTTTCGACCCTCCAAAAAACATTAATGTTGTTAGTAAAATTATTTCTATAGATCATAAATCAAATGCTCAAAAAATTTATGCATATGCAAATAAAAAAGAATTTATTGATTTTTTAGATTTAGAAATTCCATTTGAAATATTAAATAACGAAATACAAATACTGGATTCTACCACATCTAGATCTTCCTGGAATTTTTACCCAAATTATCCAGAATACGAAAATATGATGCAAGCATTTGCCGATTCTTTTCCATCAATTTGTAAACTTCATAATCTTGGAACATTAAATTCTGGACATAAAATTTTAGCTGTTCAAATATCTAATAATGTTGGTGTCCCTGAAAATGAACCGTCGTTTTTATATACTTCTTCTATGCATGGAAATGAGCTAACTGGCTACGTTTTAATGTTGAGATTGATTGATGAAATATTAAACGGCTATAGTCTTGGCAATTACACAAATATTGTTGACGGAGTAGATTTATGGATTAATCCTTTAGCTAATCCAGATGGAGCATTTGCAGTAAGTGATCTTTCTGTTAATGGTGCGGTGAGAGGCAATGCAAATTGGATTGATTTAAATAGGAATTATCCAGATCCGGTAGATGGCGATCATCCAGATGGAAATCCATGGCAAGAAGAAACAATAATTTTCATGAATCTTTCGGATTCTATTCCCTTTAGTATGTCTTG
This sequence comes from Flavobacteriales bacterium, assembly GCA_038108155.1. Classification (GTDB taxonomy): domain Bacteria; phylum Bacteroidota; class Bacteroidia; order Flavobacteriales_D; family Parvicellaceae; genus MED-G20. The sequence continues at coordinate 34,800 of JAYNHP010000017.1, forward strand.
TAATTTTCACACTGGAGCAGAAGTCTTTAATTATCCTTGGGACACCTGGTCAAATTTAACTGCAGACGATTCTTGGTGGCAAAATATTGGATCTAACTATGTAGATACTGTTCACCAACACGGTCCTTTGGGTTATTTTAATGATCTAAACAATGGACTCACTAATGGTTGGGTGTGGTATGAGGTAGATGGAGGAAGACAAGATTTTATGAATTATTTTAAACGATGTAGAGAATCAACTATTGAACTTTCCTCAACTAAGGTTCCAAGCCCTTCTACTTTGCCAAATTATTGGAATGCAAATAAAGCTTCTTTGATTGATTATATAGAAGAGTCTTTAAATGGCCTTAGAGGAATAGTAACAGATTCTATAACTGGACAACCAATAAGTGCTCGAGTAGAGATTTTTGGTCACGACTATGACAGCTCTCACGTTTATTCAAATTTACCAGTGGGGAATTACCACAGATATTTAAGTCCAGGTAATTATTTAGTTAATTTTAGCGCTCAAGGTTATGAAAGTAAGTCCATAAATGTGGATATTTACAGTGCAACTCCTACGGTTTTAAATGTACAACTGGGAGAGAGTAATTTGGTTGGGGTTAGTGATTTAAAAAGAGAAAAAAAATTGATAAAAAAAGTAGATTTATTGGGGAGAGAAGGTTCTGAAAATTCTCTACAAATTAAAATATATGACGACGGTTCAACATTAAAAACATTCAATAATAAAAATAAATAAATATGAAAAACCTTTTAATTATTTCAATTTCGTTTATGTCTCTAAGTGTTTTTTCTCAGGAAAAATTTGAGACTAACAGAAAAGGTAGCGATTATAAATTCAAAGTGCTTAAAGATTTAGAAGCTACAGACGTTCAAGACCAAGGTAGAACTAGTACGTGCTGGAGTTTTTCTTCATTATCATTTTTCGAATCGGAAATTATAAGATTAAAAAACGAACGTCATAATCTTTCAGAAATGTTTATTGCCCGAAATGCTTATTTGGGAAAAGCAGAAAATTACTTGAGAATGTATGGTACTTTTACTTTTGGTCCAGGTGGAGCATTTCACGATATTCCATGGGTTATTAAAAGATATGGTATTGTTCCTGAAGAAGTATATAAAGGACTGAATTATGGAAGTACTACTCATAAGCATTCGGAAATGGAGGCAGTATTAGATGCTGCTGTAAAAGCACTAGCTAAAAAACCTCAAAATGGAAAATTAACTCCGGTTTGGAAAAATGGTGTAGAAGGTATTCTAGATGCATATTTAGGGGAGCTTCCAAGTGATATAGAAGATTTTAATTTTACTTACAAAGGAAAGGAATACAATCCTAAATCCTTTTCAAAGTCCTTGGGACTAAATATGGATGATTATATTTCTATCACTTCATTTTCTCATCACCCATTTTACAGTCAATTTGTATTAGAGGTTCAAGACAATTGGGCAATGCAGTCTAGCTACAATTTACCTCTTGATGAATTTATGAATGTAATGGAGCAAGCTATAATGAACGGCTATACTTTTAGCTGGGGAGCAGATGTTTCGGAAAAAGGTTTTGGCTATAGAGATGCTTTGGCAATTGTTCCAGAAGATGAATCTACCATCCAAAAATCTGGAAAGGATAGTAAAAGATTTAACGATGCTGGTGCTGTAAGAGTTAGCAATGCCTTTAACTCACCTGTAAAAGAGAGAAATATAACCCAAGAAGATAGACAAATTGCATTCGATAATCAAGAAACTACGGATGATCATGGAATGCATGTTACTGGCTTAGTAGAAGATCAAAAAGGAACTAAGTATTTTATAGTTAAAAATTCCTGGGGAGAAAGTAACGATAGAGATGGCTATTTCTTTGCTTCATTCCCATATGTAAGGTATAAAACTTTAAATATTCAAGTTCATAAAGATGTTTTGCCAAAAGATATTAAAAAGAAATTAGGAATTAAATAATGTCAAAAATATTGGGATATATATTGATAACCCCCATATGGTTGTATCAAAAATTTATTTCTCCTTTTTTTCCTAGTACTTGTAGATTCAGCCCTACATGCTCCAATTATGCAATAGATGCTATTAAATTAAAAGGCCCTTTTGTTGGATTTTGGTTAGCTTTAAAAAGAATTTCAAAATGCCATCCTTGGGGAGGAACAGGTTACGATCCACTTCCTTAAAATGTACAATATGCTTAAAATAGATATGCATTCTCATATAATTCCAAAAAACCTTCCAGACTGGGAGAAAAAGTTTGGCTATGAGGGTTTTATAAGATTAGAACATCATAAACCTGGTTGGGCTAATATGATGCAGGGAGATAACTTTTTCAGAGAAATAAATCACAATTGTTGGGATCCTGAAGTTAGAATAAATGAATATGAAAAATATACAACTCAAGTTCAAGTAGTATGTACAATTCCTGTCCTATTTGCATATTTTTCAAAACCAAAAGATGGTTTAGAAGTTGCTAGATTTTTAAACGACGATTTAGCTAATTTGGTAAATAAATATCCTAAAAAATATATTGGCTTAGGTTCTTTACCTATGCAAGATCCTGAGCTTGCAGTTCAAGAACTATTTAGAATCAGAGAGTTAGGACTAAAAGGGGTACAGGTAGGGTCAAATATTGAAGATAAAAATTTAAATGAACCTGATTTTTACCCAGTTTGGGAAGCTTGTGAAAAGCTTGGATTGGCTGTTTTGGTTCATCCATGGAATATGATGGGTAAGAAAAATATGAAGAAATACTGGCTTCCTTGGCTAGTTGGAATGCCTGCGGAAACTTCTCGTGCAATGTGCTCTATGATATTTGGAGGAATTTTTGACAAGTTCCCAAATTTAAGAGTCAACTTTTGCCATGCCAGTGGATCTTTTTTGTCAACCATTGGAAGAATTGAACATGGTTTTAATAGTAGACCAGATCTTGTTGCTGTAGATAACCATAAAAACCCAAGAGAATATTGTGGTCATTTTTGGGTAGATTGTATTACCCACGATCAAGATATGCTCCATTATGTTTTAAAAATGCAAGGATCTAAAAGAGTTACATTGGGAAGTGATTATCCATTTCCATTAGGTGATTTAGAAATAGGAGAGTTTATAAATCGAATGAATTTAGAAGAATCTGTTATTGAAGATATTTTTTGCAACAGTACTTTAGAATGGTTGAATCTAAAAAAAGAAATGTTTATATGAGAGTTTTAATTTGGTTACTTTTAATAGTATTTTATTCGTTACCGTCTTTTTCACAAGATAGTTATTGGCAACAGAACATAAAATACGATATGAACATTGACTTTGACCACAAAAGTCATCAATTTGATATTCACCAAGAAATTACATATACCAATAATTCACCTGATGAATTGTCCAAAGTATATATGCACCTATATTATAATGCTTTCCAGCCGGGCTCTATGATGGATGTAAGATCAAGATCAATTGCTGATCCTGATTCTAGAGTGATGGACAGAATTTACAACCTTGATAAAAACGAAATTGGATTCCAAAAAATAATTAGCGTAAAAAATGGTTCCAATAATTTAACTTATTTTCAAGAAGGGACCATTTTGGAGATTTTTTTAAATAAACCTATTAAGCCTGGTAAGAAATTAAATTTATCTATTGATTGTAAAAGTCAAATTCCAATTCAAATTCGAAGAACTGGAAGGTATAATAAAGAAGATGTAGCTTATTCTATGACTCAGTGGTATCCCAAAATGTGTGAATACGATTTGGAAGGTTGGCATACCAATCCATACATAGGCAGAGAATTTTACGGAGTATGGGGAGATTTCAACGTTAAAATTAATATTGACAGTTCATTTGTTTTGGGAGGAACTGGAATTCTTCAAAACCCAAATGAAATAGGACATGGATATGAAACCAAAAAGATAGAGAGAAAGGGCAATTCAAATAAATTAAAATGGCATTTTAAAGCAGAAAATGTCCACGATTTTGCTTGGGCTGCAGATCCGTTTTTTGTTCACGAACAAACTTCTCTTAAAAATGGAACAATACTTCATTTTCTGCACAAAAACGACTCATTAAATGACAATTGGAAACGATTACAACCATATGCAGTAAAATGTTTTGAATATATGAATGAAAATTATGGCGAATATCCTTATAAACAGTATTCAATTATTCAAGGAGGTGATGGAGGCATGGAATATCCAATGTGCACCTTAATTACTGCTGGGGGATCATTCAAAGGATTGGTAAGTGTTACTGTTCACGAGGCTATCCATAGCTGGTTTCAAGGAATTCTAGGGACTAACGAGTCTAAATATGAATGGATGGATGAAGGTTTTTGTACTTATGCTCAGTACGAAGTGCTAAACTATTTATATAAAAAAAATGTTTTAAATCCTCTGTATAGACAGTATAAGAGCTATTCTAATGTTGCAAAATCTAGTTATAAAGAACCATTATCGACCCATGCTGATTTTTACAACTTAAATTATGTTTATGGTGTAAATGCTTATAATAAAGGCTCAGTTTTTTTGCATCAATTGGGTTATATAATTGGATTGGAAGCTCTAAAAACTGGCATGAAAAAATATTTTGATATATGGAAGTTTAAACATCCTAAACCATCTGATTTTAAGAAAATCATGGAGTTGGAAAGTGGATTAGAACTAGATTGGTATTTTGAGCAATTCACCCAAACTACAAACACAATAGATTATGCCATTGTAAGAGTTAAATCTATTGGTGAAAAAACTCAAATTTTAGTTCAGAAAAAAGGAAGAATTCCAATGCCTTTAGATATTTGTCTTGTCACCATTGATTCCAATGCTGTTTGGTATAATATTCCTCTTAGGATTATGCGTGGGTCAAAGAAAAACGATATGATAGGAGATAGTTTTAAGACAATATCAGATTGGCCTTGGGTATATGAATTCTATGAATTTGAAGTAGATATTTCATTAAAAGAAATTACAAAAATTCAAATAGACCCATCTACTAGACTTGCAGATATTGATTTAGAAAATAACATTTGGACCACAAATACCAAACAACAAGATATAGTTCCTGAAATTATATTTAAAAGTAAACTATAAATATTTTTTAATGGCTATTGAAATTAGTTGCTGGTTTGCAAGTCTTAAGCCCCAATATTCTTGACTTAGTGCGGCAGTTCCCCCACTGCTATTTACAATTGTTGACTCGTAATATTGATGAAAGCCAATATTAAAATTGGCAACTACATTCAAAAAAACATCTTTTTTAATTAGATATTCTAAAAATATAAAGTATTCTAGTCCTATACCAAAATAGTCAGAGGACCAAAATGCTTGAGTTCCCGCTACAGCTTGTCCTCTATATATATTACACCTAAAATAAGGTCCTAAACCATGACCGATATTTGTCTTTCTTTTCTCTAAAAGCCATTTGCCTTTGCTAATGCTAATTAAAAAATTATTTAAACTTAGCATTGGGTTTTCATAGGAAGGAGAAAATTTAGAATGAACTCTGTAAATATTGTTTTCTGAAATGTCCATTTGATAATCGATCAGAACTCCAAATTTTTCTTCATTTTTAGAGTTAAATAATGTTGAAATAGAGCTTATTGGATTACTCCATCCAATGGAAATTGCATGTGAAAAGTCATTACTTTCATCTTCATTATTTGTTTGGGTAAAAGCTTGAGAATATCCCAATATTATAAAAAAAGCATACAGAATCTTATACATTAATTAAAGATGTGAATTTGGTTAGTGGTAACATTGAAACTTGTTTGGTAATTTTTTAGAGAATAGCTAGCAGGACCTTGAATTACTAGTCCATCGAATAGTTGATAACGACTACTGTCACAAGCACATTCAACATAAGAATTAGTGGAATCTACTGTCGCTTTTCCACATGGATTGTCTGCATTGAAAGTACAATGCCTGTCATAGGCACTAAATTGATCATAAGATTGTCTGTATATTATTATTCCTTTACTTCCTCCAGTAATGTATGTCCATCCACCTATTGAATTTAAAGAAGAATAACTTGGCAATGAAATATTTATGTATTGGTCTACATATACATAAGGAACTATATTTTGATTTTTA
>JAYNHP010000018.1:0-21769 GCA_038108155.1 Flavobacteriales bacterium
CGTCTAATTTTTCCAAAACTTCTCGAGGTGCTTCATAAACGTCGTTCGCTCTCCCCAAATAACATGGGTCATGATAGGTGATTTTTTTTCCATCAAATTTTCCACCACCTTTCAATAGCAATCTACCCTCTCTGATTAGCTGATTTATTAATTGAGTATGGTGAACCACCTCAAAGTCAGCTCCAAGTTCAGGATATTCATTTTTTAAAGTATTAAAACAGTGTGGACATCCAGTAACAATCTTTTGTATTTCGTACCCTTTTAATAATTCTATGTTTTGAATAGCTTGCATCATAAAAGCAAACTCATTACCTGCTCTTTTAGCAGGATCTCCTGTACAAGATTCTTCAGCACCAAGAATGGCAAATTTTATATTGCAATAATTTAGAATTTTAACTATTGCTTTAGAAATTTTTTTGGCTCTGTCGTCAAAGCTACCAGAACAACCAACCCAAAATAATATGTCTGGACGCTCATTATTTGCAATCATCTCTGAAACAGTAGGAACTCGAAGTTTATTCATTTCATTACTCATCTACCCAATTATTTCTATCTGCCTGTGCAAACTGCCAAGGAGCACCGTTATTTTCTATATTAGTAAGCATACCTGCTAATTCAGATGGAACTTTAGATTCTTCCATAACTAAATATCTTCTTAAATCAATAATAATTGATAATGGATCAATACTTACTGGACATTCTTGAACACAAGCATTACAAGATGTACAAGCCCAAATTTCTTCCTCAGTAATATAATCTCCCAGTAAAGATTTTTTGTCCTTAAAATCGGGACCATTTTTCCTTTTGTTTGCACCAACCTCTTCTAGCCTATCTCTAGTGTCCATTATAATTTTTCTAGGGCTTAATAATTTACCAGTTTGACTTGCCGGACATGCAGAAGTACAACGACCACATTCCGTACAAGTGTAAGCGTCCATCAAACTTTTCCAAGTTAAATCTTCAACATCTTTGGCACCAAATCTATCTGGCACAGGTGCTTCTCCTTGGCTAGGTGTTGCATAAGGGTCAAAATTTGGGTCAAACATTTTTAGCACCTCTTGTTTGACAGAACTTAAATTATTAAATGCTCCTTTGTTATTTAAATTACTAAAATAGGTGTTAGGAAAAGCCATAATAATGTGAAAGTGTTTTGAATAAGGCAAGTAATTTAAAAATCCAAAAACAACCAAAATATGACCCCACCAGCCCACTCTCTCCAAAACCATTAATGTTTCTACATCAAAATAATTGAAAAAGTAAGGTGCTGTAAATGATGAAATCAAAAAGCCAAAAGATCCGCTTCCAGTCACGTGAGATTTGCCTTGTAAAAAAAGAGCTTCATCCGCACCATTCATAGTGAAAACACAAACTAATAATACAATTTCAAGATAAAGAATAATATTTCCATCTAATTTTGGCCAACCTGTCATTTCAGACATTTTAAATCTTGGCACTTGAAGTAAGTTTCTTCTAGCCAAAAAATATAATGTGGAAATAAATGCCAGTACGGAAAGAACTTCTATAGTACTAATTAATAAAACATAAATCCATCCTAATTTATTTAGGAAAAATCTATGACTTCCGGATATTCCATCCGCAATTATTTCTATTAATTCAGTAGAAGTAAATAAGAAGGCTACATAAATAAAAAGATGTAATAAAGCAGGAACAATACGCTGAAACATTTTTTTTTGACCCAGTGCAACTAATAAAGTAGTTTTAATTCTTTGTGCTTTATTATCAGATCTATCAAGTGGTTTACCTAACGATATATTTTTTCTGATTTTAGAAATGTTGAAACTAAAAAATCCAAATCCGACAACCAGAAGAACAATAAAAAGCAATTGGCTAATCATAGAATATTAAAATGTTAATTTTTAGAAACTCAAAGAATCAACTGCAAACTTTTTTAAGAGCTTTTCATCTCTAGAATCTAAAATGCTTTTGTCTTTTTTACCAAATATACTGAATTGAACATATCGTTTTGGTTCTGTTTTAATATTTTCTACAAGTCTAGTTGCCTCATCAATCATTTGAGTAACCGATAAATAAACGGTAGAATCGTTAATTAACCTAGTTAGTGTTCCATCGCCATTTTTAATATCGTAAAGAATCATATTAACTTCTTCTAAAGATTGTTTAGCATTATTTATAGTACCCTTTATATCAGACGCTACAAGAGAATCTGAAAGTTTAGCAGTGTTACTTAATATTTTATTAATTGCTTCGTTACTTTCCTTAAGATTGGATGTGACGGTTTCAATATTTGAAACAATCTGGGTAATATTATCTTTTTCGCTTCTTATCAAACTTCTAATCTGAAGGGATACCTTCTCCAAATTTTTAATAGAGTTTTTAATACCGTCAAAAGACTCGTCTAAATTATCAGTATTTCTACTAAATATGGCCTCTATGGTTTTAATAGCTGAATCTGCGGTACTAATTAGCTCATTTGTTTTCTTTTCAAGTGGAATTAAACGCTCATTTATCTGGTCTTCCAGTGCTAATGATACAGAGGATGGGATAGTGTCTCTAGAATTATAATAATCTAATGAATCGCCATATGAAATATCTAAGTAAGAACCAGAAAGCAAATCCGAGTTTAATAATACTAAAGAACCTTTCTTAAGCTTAAAAACATTGGGATCTGTCAACTCAAATTCTACAACAATATTATTTAAATTATTTTTTTGAAAATTAATATTGGTAATTATTCCAACCTGTAAGCCATTTAAGTTAACCGGTCTTCCAGTAGAAAGTCCTTCCGAATTTGAAAATACACTATAGTATACGAATCTAGATTTCCATATTTCTTGACCCTTTAAAAAAAACGATCCTACAATAAGAACACTAATTCCAACCAATGTAACAATTCCAATTAAAAATTCTTTTTTAAGTTTCATTTAGCAATATTTTACGGCTTTTCCCAATTTAGTCTTTTTCCGTCTTGGAAAGAAACAATAAAAGCAGATTCATATCCAGATTTTTTAGCCTGGTTTAAATGCTCATTAGCAGTTTTCATATTTGAGCTTAAACCAAAAGTATATTTGTAATAATTTCCACTAATATACACTTCTACATCTTTTAAACCATTAAAGTTTTCAGGAAGTGTTGGAATATTAACACTTGAAGTTGCTATTTGAACTTTGTATATTAACCCAGTATCCTTGGAATTATCTTCTTGCGAAATCCTCTTTTCTTCCTGAAATTCTGTTAAAGATTCATCAACATTGTCGTATTTATTTTTATAATTTTTAAAACCTTCAAAAATATGATTTGCCAATTTTAATTGGCCGCTTTTTGAAATAAGCAACTTTTCATCTTTGGGATTAGACAAAAAACCTAGTTCCAATAAAACTGCAGGCATTGTTGCTCTATAAAGAACCATGAACCCCGCTTGTTTTACACCCCTGTCTCTGAGTCCTAATTTTAACCTACAATCCTTTTGAATCGCATTAGCTAAAATTAAACTTTGATCCAAAAATGCATTTTGCCTCATGGATAATGCTATGTAAGCATCAGGATCATTTGGATCAAACTCAGAATAAGTTTGCTCGTTGTTTTCCTCCATTAAAATAGAGGAGTTTTCAAACTTTGCCACTTCCAAAGCTGCTTTTGTTTTGTGCAACCCAAGAACCCATGTCTCAAATCCATTTGCAGAAGGAGCTTCAATAGCATTAGCGTGGACAGAAATAAATAAGTCAGCTCCAATTTCATTGGCTATTTTAGCTCTTTTGGCCAATCCTATAAATCGATCGTCATCTCTAGTAAAAACAACCTTTACATCTGGAAATTCTTTCTTTATTAAATCCCCTAAAAGCAAACTAACTTTTAAAACAACCGTTTTCTCAAAATTGTTGTTCGGACTTACAGCTCCCGGATCTTTACCTCCGTGTCCTGGATCAATAACAACAGTATTTATACCTAATCCTGTCTGGGAGTTCATCTGTGTAAGATAAAACAACAAAAGAATTAAGGGAAAATATTTTCTTAAAATAAGTACCATTATATTTGCATAATTTTATTTCGTTTTAATCGTTAATAAAAACAATTCTTTCAAAAGAAGGTCTATTTATACATGTTTATAAATCAAAACAAATTTAAGCTGCAAATTGAATTGACTAAAAGTTATTCCTTTGTTTTTATACTCTTTTTGGTGTTAATAAACAGTAATTCATTAATAGGGCAAATACAGAACGACCAAAAATCAAGCCAACTAGAGGATGCACTTAACTGGAATGCAAAAGATTCTATTGTTTTAGATATGAAAAGTAAACAAACCCATCTTTATTCTGAAGCACACATAGACTACGGAGAGATAATTTTAGATGCATGCTACATTAAATTTGATTTTGAAAGTAAAATTGTACATGCAAAATATTGTTTAGATAGTAATAATCAGAAAATTGGCAAACCAGTTCTTTCTGACGGATCAACTTCTACCACTTCTGACTCATTGAAATATAACTTTAAAACAAAAAAAGGGATAACCTATGAAGTACTTCTTCAGGAAGGAGAAAGTTTTATTCATGGTGAAAAAGTTAAAAGGCAAAATAATGGAGATGTTCATATTAGGAATGCGCTTTACACTACATGCGATTTAGAACATCCACATTTTTATTTCAAATTAAGAAAAGCAGTCATTAAGCCAAATGATAAAATTGTTTCTGGGCCAGTAAACTTACATATTGCAGATATTCCTACTCCTCTTGGTTTACCATTTGCCTTTTTACCCAACAAAAAAAACAAGAGTTCTAATGGCCTTATTATTCCAAATTATGGAGAATCTAGAGCACTGGGGTTTTATTTACTTGGGGGAGGATATTACCACCAGTTTAAAGGAGGTAAACTTAGCACTTCAATAACTGGAGACATATACAGTTTAGGTTCTTGGGGAATTAGTAACTCAACAAGTTATAAAGTAAGATATAAATATAGTGGACAGTTCAGTTTGAATTACAGAAATACTATTCAAGGTGAAAAAGGCTTTGAAGATTACAACAAAAGCAAAGATTTTTTCATAAAATGGAACCATCAAAACGATACAAAACTTAATCCAGGAACTACATTTAGAGCATTAATCAATGCCGGAACTACCACCAATTTTAGAAATGACTACAACAATATCTCCGCAGAGAACTATTTGAAAAACACTTTTAATTCCAACATTGCTTGGAGTAAGAAATTTAAAGGGGCAATATCCACTAACTTAAGTGTAAATTTAAGACACAGCCAAAACAGCAATTCTGGATTGATGACTTTTACACTTCCTGAAGTTGCGTATAATGTAAATCGATTTTACCCATTTAAAATGTTAAGAAAAAATAGTATTAACAAAAACTTTATCCATGAAATAATTGACCAAACGAATATTAATTACCAGATGAATACCAAAAACCAGTTGAGTTTAAGTTCAGAAAATCTTCTAAATAATAACATAGAAAGTTTACTTGCAAAATCAAAAAATGGGATGAGACATAATCTAAGTGCTTCAAGTTCCTTAAAGCTTTTTGGAAAGAACGTGACCATCAATCCTTCTTACAAACTTTCCTCATTATGGTATATGGAACAAATTAATAGAAACTGGGACAATTCTGAAAATGAAATTATTAATGATACTGTTAAAGGATTTTCTCAAATTTATTCTCAAAGTATTAGTGCTTCTGCAACAACTAAAATTTATGGATTCTATAGTTTTGCAAAATTTCTTTCCGGAAAACATGAAACTAAAATTAGACACACAATCACCCCAAATATTAATTTTAGTTACAGACCCAATACACATCCATGGCAAACCTATCAGTCAGATTCTCTGGGCAACACTCAATCTTATTCTCCATTCTCAAACAATATTTATGGAACAGTAAATTCATCCGAGTCTGGAAGAATTGGTTTTAGTTTAATCAATTCTTTGGAATTAAAAAGAAAAAATTTAAAGGATACAACAAATAAGGAACCATTTTTAAAATCAAAAATTTTAGAAAACCTCAGTCTAAATTCAGGGTACGACCTTACTAAAGATTCTTTCCAACTAGACAACATAAGAATTATCGGTAGAACTACCCTTTGGAAAAAAGTTAATTTAAGGTTTGCTGGGCAAATAGATCCTTATCAATATGAAAATGGACAAAGAATAAATCAATATCAATTTTCTAAAAATAAGAGTATAGGAACTCTGAAATCTGCAAATTTTGCTTTAGGAACCAGTTTGAAATCTCCAAAAAACAACAAAAAGGAATATAAAAGTGATAAAGCAAGCAAAGAAGAATTAGAAGTTATTAATTCAAATCCCGATATGTATATAGATTTTAATATTCCCTGGACTATAGGAATTGATTATAAAATTGATTACAGAAGAACAATTAGTGCCACTATGGACACCTCTTTCATTACTCAAAGTATAGGCTTAAGAGGAGATGTAAGCATTACCAAAAACTGGAAAGTTTCTTACATGACGAACTACGATTTTGTAAATAAGGAGTTTAGTTTTACTTCTATCAACATTGCAAGAGATCTTCATTGTTGGCAAATGAGCTTCAATTGGATTCCTATAGGATTTATGAGAAGTTATAATCTGAACATAAGCGTAAAATCCTCTATACTTCAAGACCTTAAATTACAAAGAAGAAGAACTTGGTACGATAATAATATTCCTTAAATTTATATATGAAATCAAAAATAGAAATTCCAAATGCGCCATCTCCTGTAGGACCATACAGTCAAGCAATTAAATACAACGGATTAACAATAGCGAGCGGTCAAATCGCAATAGACCCTAAAACAGGTATTTTAGATACCAGTTCTATTGAAAATGAAACCCACCAAATATTAAAAAATATTGATGCTCTTTTAGAAGCTGGAAATCTAAAAAGAGACAACATATTAAAATGCAGTATTTTTTTGAAAGACATGAATGACTTCAACAAGGTAAATGAAATTTATGGCAGCTTTTTTAATAAGCCATACCCAAGTAGAGAAACTGTGGAGGTTGCTAGACTACCAAAAGATGCAAATATTGAAATTAGTTTTATTGCTGGGGAATAGTTAATTACTCAAGTTTAAAAATTCGTTCCAAAGCGGGTCTACAGGGGGATTTGCCAAAATGGTTATTTCTTCTTTTTTTACTGGGTGCATAAAAGAAATTGATCTAGCCAACAAATGAATACTACCATCTTTATTGGTTCTTTTTGCACCATATTTTACATCTCCCTTTATCTTACAACCCATATGACTAAGTTGAACTCTTATTTGATGGTGACGACCAGTCAATGGATTTATTTTTAAATAGTAATAGTTTCTACTTCTACCAACTAGGGTGTATTTTAAAATGGCTTTTTTACTTTGTTTGACTTCTAAATCGTAAGCTCTAGACTTATTTTTTTCTTGATTTTTTTTGAGCCAATTGGTTAATTCTCCTTCTTCAAATGGTGGCTTTTCCTCCACAACAGCCCAATACTCTTTTTTAACTTCCTTAGCTCTAAAAGATGCGTTCATTCTTGCAAGAGACTTAGATGTTCTAGCAAAAACAACTACTCCACCAACAGGTCTATCTATCCGATGAATTATTCCTAAAAAAACATCTCCTGGCTTGTTGTATTTTTTTTTAATATATGCTTTGACATTTTCCGCAAGAGTAACATCCCCAGTCTTGTCTGATTGAATAATATCTCCAGAAAGTTTTTTTACAGCAATAAGGTGGTTGTCTTCAAATAATACTGAAAAACTTAAATTAGTACTGTTCTTTTTCATTAGGGAAATCTTGAGATTTTACATCTTTCTTAAAATTACTACAAGCTTTTAATATCTCTTGATGAAGATTATGATACCTTCTCAAAAATCTTGGAGAAAATTCTTGGGTAATTCCAAGCATATCGTGTAAAACTAAAACTTGTCCATCTACACCACCTCCAGCACCAATTCCTATTACAGGAATTTCTAGTTTTTGTGCAACAGTAGAAGCTAGCTTTGCAGGAACTTTTTCTAGAATCAATGCAAAACAACCAGCCTCTTGTAATAAGAGAGCATCTTCAAATAGAGCATTTGCTTCTTCCTCTTCTCTTGCCCTGACTGTATAAGTTCCAAATTTGTAAATTGATTGAGGAGTTAAGCCTAAATGACCCATTACGGGAATTCCTGCAGAAAGGATTCTTTCAACCGACTCAATAACCTCTTTACCACCTTCAAGTTTAACAGAATGAGCTTCTGCCTCTTTCATAATTCTTATAGCAGATCTTAGGGCTTCTCGTGAATCTCCTTGATAATTTCCAAAAGGTAAATCAACTACAACCAAGGATCTATTTATTGCTCTTATAACTGAGGAAGCATGATAAATCATTTGGTCCAATGTTATAGGCAAAGTAGTTTCGTGACCAGCCATAACATTGGAAGCAGAATCACCTACTAAAACCACATCAATTCCAGCTTGGTCTACTATTTTAGCGATTGAATAATCGTAAGCGGTTAGCATGGATATTTTCTCATTATTCCTTTTCATTTCTTGAAGAACATGAGTGGTTACTCTTTTTATATCTTTGTGCAGAGACATTTCAATTAAATTTTATACAAATTTGATACATTATTCGAGATTATCTTAATAATTTTTAGTTTTTAAAAAAATATGAGCGCTTTTAATAAAATATTTAGCTATCATTTAACACTTTACTTCTTTTTATTATTACCAGTTTATTGCTTTTCAAATCATATAAGCGGAGTAATCTCTAACCAAAATGGAGAGCCATTACCATTTGCATCGGTTTACATTAAAAATACAACATATGGTGTTAGCTCTAATGCATTTGGAGAATATTTTATAGAACTAAAACCTGGAAAATATACGATTGTTTATAGTTACATAGGTTTTCAAAGCAAAGAAAAAATTATTACACTTAATGACGCTGCTCAAAATATTAATATCATTCTAGATGAAAATGATCAAAATTTAATAGAGTATGAAGTGGTATCCAATACCAAAAATAAAGCTCTTGAGATAATAGAAAAAGTAAAAAAAAATAAAAAAAATTATATACAAAAAAGTTTTTCTTCCAAAGAGTACTCTAAAAATACCATAGAAAAAAGACAATTTAAATTACAAAGAAAAGACACTATTGAAAAATGGGAACTTGACACGTCTAAAACCATTAATTTCAAAAATGATGTACTCAAATTTGTAGAATCTTATGGAGACTTTTATTGTTTGGAATCTAATAAAAAAAGCTGGTCTTATGAAGCTTATCAAGATTTTGCAGACACCAAGCAAGAACAGGATTTTGTAATAATACAGTCTTTTGAAGATTTTGGAGAGTATAATATAACACCACAATATGATGTGGATGACAAATATGAATTTTTAATAACCCTTTCAGAAATAGAATTTGATTTATTTGAAAATAATATCGAGATTAAAATTGCCAATAACCCAATAGTCTCCCCGCTTGCACCTGGATCAAGAACCTATTATAAATACGATTATATTGGATTTATTCCTCAAGAGGATTCTACTAAAATTCACAAAATTCAAATTACTCCAAGATTTAAAAATGAACTATTGCTAAAAGGAGTATTATTCGTTGAAGACTCCACTTTTTCAATAAAATCAGTAGAGCTAGAATTGAGTGGACCTATTCAATCAGAATTTAACTTTGAAAACTTCCATATTATTCAGAACTACAAGCAGTTTAAAAGTCAAA
The DNA here is from genome assembly GCA_038108155.1 of Flavobacteriales bacterium. Lineage (GTDB taxonomy): Bacteria > Bacteroidota > Bacteroidia > Flavobacteriales_D > Parvicellaceae > MED-G20. The sequence goes on from JAYNHP010000018.1 coordinate 9,687, forward strand.
ATTTAATTGAAAGAAAAATTATTGACTACACAATTAAAGAAGAGATTTTCAAAATAATAGGAAATGCAGTAATTATAAATACCAACTTCCAGATTATTAATAAGCTTCCAGATTATTTTAAAAAAAATCAAGTAAAATTTTTTAGCGACTCTGCTGAGCTAATTTCCGATCAGCTATGGGATAATTTAAGAGCTATAGATTTGAAAAAAAATGAACTTGAATATATAGAATATACGGATAGTTTAAGAAATTATTACCAAAGTGAGCAATATGCTCTAGAACAAGATAGTGCTTATAATAATGTCACCTTAGCAAGAGTGCTTTGGGAAGGAGTAAGACATAAGAACAGATATAAAGGGTATTCATTTTATATATGGCCAATAGTATCTCAGTTCAATTTTTTTGGAATTGGTGGATATAGACACAATCTTGGTTTTAATTACAATCAAAATATAAATGATCAATTTAAAATAAGTACAGAAAATAGAATAGATTATGGAATAGTAAATAAAGATTTCAAAGGCTCTACCAACATTTCTATAATTTCCAATGATGAAAAATACAAACAATTCACTTTAGGTATTGGAGATGAGTATAAGCCCATTAATAGATTCCCTTCAATCTCAACTGCTTTTTCTAGAAGTAATTACGTAAGATCTCAACAAATACAAACAGCCTACAGAACTGAAATAGTAAATGGTTTATACGGGGAAATAAAAATAGAATATTGTCTACAAACTCCAATTGATAATTTAGATTTAGAAAGTGACATTTTTAACTCTACCGATTCTATTTTAGGACTCCCTCCAGTGGCATTTGAACCTTATAAAAAATTTGAAAGCAGAATTCAATTAACATGGCTCCCATTCCAAAAATATTATTATAAAAAAAATAAAAAAATTGTTCTTGGAACAAAGTTTCCTACGGCTAATCTAATTTACCGAAAAGGTATTCCTGGAATTATAGATAGTGAGGTGAATTTTGATTATTTAGAACTCGGGATAAATGATGAGTTTACTATTCCTCATTTAGGAAAATCAAAGTGGAATATTCAAATGGGAGCTTTTGTAAATAAAAAAAATTTAAGAGTAATTGAGTGGAAGTACTTTAGAGGTTCAGATGTGGGGTTTTTTAGCAATCCTCTTACCTCGTTTCAACTTTTAGAAAATACTCTTTTCACAGAAAGTTCGTATTTAAGGGGGAATTATGTCCATAGTTTTAATGGAAATATTTTCAATAAATTACCATTAATTAGCAAACTAGGCTTGGAGCTTTCTGGTGGTATTGCCACTTTAATTATCCCTGACCGAGATGTTGCACATCTTGAGTCCTTCATTGGAGTTTCAAGACCATTTAGAATATTTGGAGGCTTGGTTAAATTTGGTGTTTTTGTATCTAGTTCAATAAATTCAGAAGGTAGTTCTAGATTTGAGCTAAAGGGGGGGGTTAATGGATACGATTCATTTAGAAACCAGTGGGATTATTAATTCTTAAAAGGAATAACTTTTAGAACCTCAACGAATAAACTCCAAAATTTCTGAACAGAGGCAATGTTAACTTTCTCGTCAGGCGAATGTGGATTTTTAATAGTTGGACCAAATGAAATCATATCTAATCCAGGATATCTTTCATTTAGTATCCCACATTCTAAACCTGCATGACAAGCTTGAACTTTAGGGTCTGAATTAAACATGTTTTTGTAAAGAGAAACCATAATATCTAAAATTTCAGAGTCAGTATTAGGAGCCCATCCTGGGTAAGAACCGGAATGTTCAACATCGGCTCCAATATTTACAAATGGAGCACCAACTGTTTTAGCGATATCCTGTTTTGAACTTTCTAGCGAACTTCTTTGTAAACTTTGAGTAATAAAGCTTCCCTTATTTAAAATGACTCTAGCCAAAGAAGAAGAGGTTTCTACTAAACCATCAATGGATTGGCTCATTTTATAAACACCATTAAAAACAGAATAAATAGCATTCACTACTTCATTAGAATCAATATTTGATAGTCCATGCGTTATAGAATCTATATTATTTACTTCAATTATTAAATCAGGTTCAGATTTAAAAAATTCGCTTTTAATTTCAGCTGCTAGATCATCAAGTTGATTTAAAAAATCTTTGCTGTCCACTACAATCTTAGCTACAGATTCTCTTGGAATAGCATTTCTTAGGCTTCCTCCGTCAATTTGAGAAATTTTAAGATTATAACTTAATGCTAATGCTAAAATTCTATTCATGATTTTATTGGCATTCCCTCTCTCTAGGTGAATATCCATTCCCGAGTGACCACCTTTTAATCCTTTTACAATAATTTCAAAACCAATACCCCCGGATATCTTTTCTTCCTTATAAAGTTTTGAAGTATTGGTATCTATTCCTCCAGCACATCCGATACTAAACTCATCGTCGTCTTCTGTGTCAAGATTCAATAATATTTCTCCTTCTAAAATTCCCTTTTCTAGTTCAAAGGCACCAGTCATACCAGTTTCCTCATCAATAGTAAACAATGCTTCAATAGATGGATGTTGAATTGTACTACTAGCTAAAAGTGTCATTATTGTGGCAACTCCCATCCCATTATCTGCTCCCAAGGTTGTTCCTTTAGCTGTTACCCAATCTCCGTCAATATAACTTTGAATTCCCTGAGTTAAAAAATCAAACTCTGTATTTGCATTTTTTTGGTGAACCATATCCAAATGACTTTGGATAATTACGGTTTTTTGGTTTTCACTTCCTTTAGATGCAGGTTTCTTTATAATAACATTTCCACATGGGTCTACATAGGTAGGTAAGCCGAGATTAAGACCAAAGTTTTTAATAAATTCTATGACTTTTTCTTCTTTTTTGGAAGGCCTTGGAACGGCATTTAAATCTTCAAAATTATTCCATAGTTCAACTGGAAATAAATCTCTTACTTTCATTTTAATTCTCTTTTATAAATTTTATAACCCCCATAATCTTTTACAACTTTTAAATTTTCAGCTTCTTCTAGCTGTTTAATCTGCTTATTGTTTTTAGTAACAAAATATGCTACTCTATCAAGTTCTCCATTAATTAACCAACTAAGAACGTAACTGTTAAATGTTATTTTTTCTTTTCTATTTAAGTCATTTAATGAACTTGAGTTAAAACCATTTCTTAAAATCTCATTTTTCTTGTGGTAAAGAAAATCTGTTGACTTCAAAGGTTCAAATTCCGAATAAAAATAATGAGCATAACTCTTATAACCTACAGTTGTTAAATACTTTTTTTCTTTGGATATTTCCTTGTAAAAAGAAATTACTGAACCTTGAGTTAAATTTTCAATTTTGGGTATAGTATACATACTCATCAAAGAAAGAAAGAAGCCAATGATTAAAGTGTAGGAAACTAAAGCAAGTAAAATTTTAGTTTCAAATATTGTAAGCCAAATAATACTTCCTAAAATAAATAAAGAGGGAATAATCCATTCCCAACCAATCCAATTCAATTTTATATTCAAAAGCTTTTGAATATATAAATCATTAATCGAATTAATTAAAAACTCCTTTTGGTGAATTAAAACATAAAATGCAACCATTAAAATTAATCCTATAAGAATACCGGTAAATGATAATGAGTATTTTAAAATCCAGTGAAAAGATTTGCCCATATATATTTTGTAGATTTCAATGGAAGCTAAAAAAGATAATGGCAAATATGCCATAGACGAATAATGAACTATTTTGGTGCTAACTATTGTAAATAAAATTAAAATCACCCATAGAACAATCCTCATCATTTTTTCAAAAGCAATGCCTGAACCAGAATCCATAAAACTATTTCTAAAAGCAAAAAAAGAAAAAGGAATGCAGCCAAAAAGTACAACTAAAAAATGGTAATAAATAGGCTGTTTATGTCCCGCAACTGGATGTGAAAATAATTCTATTTGGTACTGAAAAAACTCAATTAAGAACCAAGGACCTTTATTCAATAACTCAAAAAAGTACCATGGAGAAGAAACAAAAATAACAGTTGTAAAGAAGAACAAAATATGCTGAAACGGAACTTTTATTTTACATAATATTAAATAAATGAAACAAGATAAAAGCACTAATAAAAGTCCTACAGGGCCTTTACATAGAATAGCTAGCCCAGCAAAAAAACTTGATAAAAAAATATATTTGATATGTTTAATCCTAATGTAAGAAAAGAAAAAATAGATGGATAAAAAGATGAATATATTAAAATATGGATCAATAATCCCAGATCTGAAATATAGGTTAGGTAAGAATCCTGCTAAAAATATAACAGACCATATCCATCCAAAAGATGTGTTTTTTAATCGAGATCCAATTTTAAAAAGAATAATTGGAATTATAATGGATAGTAGAGCATTAGGAAATCTTGCAGCAAAGCTAGTTATCCCAAATATTTTGAAAGAAATTGTTTGAATCCAAAAAAATAAAGGTGGTTTTTCATGAAATGGTTCAAAATTAATCATTACTTGAGAAAAATTATTTGACAACAACATTTCTCTAGACGACTCAGCAAAATTAATTTCATCCCAATCAAATAAATTAAAATCACCTATCGTTGAAAATATCAAAACACATGCATAACAAGAAAAGAAAAGAATTGGTTTTAGATTTATATTTAAAAAGTTCATTCTAATCTTTAATCTTATTTTTATTAAATAATAAAGGTTCTATGTATTTGAAAGTCAATATGGGAATTAATGATCCTATAAAAGCCCCAGCTAGAACATCTATTAAAAAGTGTTGGGATAAATAAATTCTAGAAAAACCCACAATATATGCTAGAAGAACAAGCAATAATGGAAAATATTTTTTATTAATGAAAATACAAATGCTTATGCATAAACAAAATATTGATGCGGTATGGCCGCTTGGAAAAGAGAATTTTTCATAAAGCTCTACTCCATCAATTAGATTCCAAGAACCATCTTCAATTAGATTCTTAAAATAAAAACTAGGTCTGAACTGGTTAGAGAAAACAACTCGTTTTAAAACTTGAATAAAAATGGTATTGATAATTAGAGAGATCAAAATAGATGTGCCATTTTTCTTATTTATAAATAAAAAAATTAATGCAACTAAAAATACAAATCTACCATCTCCAAAAAAAGTAATGAATTTGAAAAATTGATCTAGAAAATTATTGTGAGAAGCATTAACAATTATAGAAAAATTGTTGTTTTGAAATATAGCTAAAAATAAAACGCCCAAAAAGAATAAAAAACCCCATAACAGCCAATGATAAGCAATTAAATTTTTTGAAAATCTATCAATCATTTTTTACTTTAAAATTTTCCAATTTATTATTCCTATTTTAGTAAGAAAATATTTTACGGAAGTCAATAAAACTCCAATTCCATAAACAGAACTTCTTTGAAAATTAATTGATGAAGCTTCCTTAAAATATTTCGTAGGACAAGTAATTTCTGCAATAAGATGGTTTTTATACATAATTTGAGCTAGCATTTGATTGTCAAAAATAAAATCATCTGAATTTTCATTAAACTTAATATCTCTAAGTACTTCACTTGAGAAAGCCCTAAAACCAGAATGGTATTCTGAAAGCTTTTGATTCATTAAAATATTTTGAATTAAGGTAAGTATTCTATTTGCAAAATACTTGTAAATTGGCATGCCACCTCTTAAAGCACCTTTCCCCAATATTCTCGAACCTATTACTACTGGATATAAGTCATTTGCAATTAAGTAGCACATACTTTCAATTAATTTTGGAGTATACTGATAATCTGGGTGCAACATAACCACAATATCAGCGTTTAATTCTAAAGCTTTGTTGTAACAAGTTTTTTGATTTCCCCCGTAGCCCTTATTGTATTGATGTCTTATCACATGATTAATACCTAATTTTTTTGCCAATTCGTAAGTATTATCAGAACCATGGTCGTCAACTAAAATAACTTCGTCAACCATAGGAAAAGGTATTTCATTATAGGTTTTTTCAAGAGTTTTTGAGGCGTTGTATGCAGGCATAACAACAACTACTTTTTTTGACTTAATCATGTATTTTAAATTCCCTCAAAATTACAATTAATAATAGGAAATGTCGTGAAAATTAGATTAATTCATTATTTTGCATTTCAAGATAAAAAAATGGATTTTAAAAATATTAAAAAAATTACTGGGAGTTTCACAAGCAAATCAATTAAGGGAGATTTTACAGGTGGATTAACTGCCGCCATCATCGCATTACCAATGGGATTAGCATTTGGATTGCAAAGTGGCTTAGGACCTCAAGCAGGACTCTATACTGCCATCATTTTAGCTCTTTTAGCATCCATTGTTGCAGGCACTAAAACTTTAATTAGTGACCCTACAGGACCTATGACCATTGTTGCTGCCACTATTATTGCTGAAGCTGGATTTAATGGAGTTGGTAAAATACCTGTAGTTATTATTTTATCATTTGCCCTTGGAGGGATTTTTCAAATAATGTTTGGGTTTATTAAAGTTGCTCAATATGTTAAATATATTTCCTATCCCGTTCTATCTGGGTTTATGGGAGGAATTGGAATAATTATAATTCTTACTCAGTGGCATACCTTCCTAGGAGGGCAAAGACCGGGAGGAATTATTGATATAATTTTAGATTTACATACTCCCATAATTGAATACCACTGGAGTTCAATTATATTAGGTTCTCTTACTTTAATTTTTATTTATTTCATCCCTAAAATTTCAAAAAAAATTCCTGCAGGCTTAATTTCATTGATTATAGGAACTCTTGTTTCATTCACTTTTAAAAAAGAATGGGGATGGCATTGGGATTATTCTACAATTGGGGAAATTCCAAGTGACCTTCCTCAAATTGTACTTCCATTTAGTGAATTTTTAAATATTTCATTTTCAGAATTTAGTATTGCTGTTGTGAGCGGATTAACTTTAGCTGGGTTAGGAACTATTGATACTTTACTAACATCAGTAGTTGCAGACAATCTAACAAAAACTAAACACAATGGAAATAGAGAACTTATAGGCCAAGGAATAGGTAATTTCGTTGCTGCATTATTTGGAGGGCTTCCGGGTGCGGGGTCGACTACTGGAACGGTTGCCAATATTAACTCCAATGGTAAAACAAATATGAGTGGTATTTTCAAAGCTATATTTCTACTAATTGTTTTAGTAGGATTGGGACCACTATTAAAAGATGTTCCTAAGCCAGTTCTTTCTGCCCTTTTAATTTCTGTAGGCATAGGAATAATTGATTTCAAAGGAATGAAAAAATTATTTAGCTTGAAAAATAGCGATTCATTAGTCTTGCTGCTAGTGGTGGTTCTAACAGTATTTGTTGATTTATTAGTAGCAGTAGGAATAGGAATGGTACTTTCTTCGTTTTTCTTTATGCAAAGAATGGGGGAATTAGTAGACCAACAAAGCAAATCTGGAGACATCAATGAAATTGAGAAAAAATTAAAAATTCCAGAATCTATCAAAAATAGAATTATGGTTTACGAATTAGATGGTCCTCTTTTTTATGGTTTTTCAGATCAATTTAAAGAACAAGCTGAAGCAATAATTGGCAAAGATGCTGTTATAATAAATATGTCTCAAGTGCCATATATAGATGCTTCAGGTACATATGTATTAGAAGAGGTAATAAAGAACTTTAAAGACAAAAAAGTGGAAGTAATTCTTGTGGGTGTTAAAGATCATATATTCAAGCAATTTGAAGAGTTTAAAGTAATCCCTAATACACTTGCAGAAGAAAAAGCATACAACTCTGTTAGAGCAGGACTTAAATATTTAAAATTTCAACTAGAGGAAAAGAGATAAACAAAAACAAGTTTTCATTTTTAGAATTGCTATTTTTGCAAAGTGTATAAACTTCTTGTAAGACCTTTATTGTTTTCTTTTGATCCAGAATGGGTTCACTACTTCACCTTAAATACTCTTAAATTATTAAATAAAATACCTTTTTCTAGCTGGTTATTTAGGAAAATTTACTCTTACCAAAACTCATCTCTTGAAAAAGAATTGTTTGGAATAAAGTTTAAAAATCCTGTAGGATTAGCTGCCGGTTTTGATAAAAATGGCAAGTATATCAAGGAAATGTCCAATCTAGGATTTGGATTTATCGAAATTGGCACTATCACTCCAAAACCTCAGCCAGGGAATCCCAAAAAAAGACTTTTTAGAGTGCAAAATGATTTAGCTATAATCAATAGGTTAGGGATAAATAACGATGGAAATATCTTATGTGCAGAGAGACTAAAGAAAAATAATTCAGATGTTGTAATTGGAGGAAATATTGGTAAAAATACAGCTACAAGTAACGAAAATGCGGACACAGATTATATTCAGAATTTTGAAATACTTCACCAGTATGTCGATTATTTTGTTTTGAATGTGAGTTGTCCAAATGTGAGTAATTTCACCAAGCTTCAGGATGTCGAATTCTTAAAAAAACTAGTTCCTCAATTAAAAAAAATAAATTCTACTAAACCAAAGAAAAAACCAATTCTTATAAAAATTTCTCCAGATTTAAATCAGGACCAATTAGATGAAACTATTGATTTGGTTCGGAGTGAAAATTTAGATGGAATTATTGCCACAAATACAACTACAAGTAGAAACAATCTTAAAACTAATAATAGTAAAATTGAAAAAATTGGAAATGGTGGATTAAGCGGAGAACCTCTAAAAAATAAATCTAACGAAGTAATTAGATATATTTCTAAAAAAACTAACGGAAATCTTCCAATTATTGGAGTTGGTGGCATCATGAATCCAAAAGATGCGTTAGACAAAATCGAAGCAGGTGCAGATTTAATACAACTTTACACTGGTTTTATATATGAAGGCCCAAGTATTGTAAAAAAAATAAACCAATATTTAAGTAAAAAATCATGAATCAAAACATTAAAAATGTCATTGAACAAATTCAACCACTTAGAGATAAGTTAAAAAATCATGAATTATACGAATCACTTAAATCTATCGATGATATAAAAGTTTTTATGGAGTCTCATGTTTATGCAGTATGGGATTTTATGTCCCTTCTAAAGGCATTACAAAATCTTCTTACTTGTACCAAAATTCCATGGACACCAAATCTAGATTCAAAATCTGCAAGATTAATAAACCAAATTATTGTAGATGAAGAATCAGATTTAAATTACAATGGAGAACCAAAAAGTCACTTTGAAATGTATTTAGAAGCTATGGAAGAAATCCAAGCCAATACATTGCCAATTAATAATTTTATAACTAGAATTAAAGAAATTGATACCGCAGTTGATTTTATTAATAATTATAATATTGATTCATCCGTTCAATCATTTTTAAATTTCTCTTTTCAAACCATTGAAGGTGGAAAGTCACATGAAATAGCTGCGGCCTTTACATTTGGTAGAGAAGAAATCATTCCAGATATGTTTATAGAAATCATTGAACAAACTGAAAAATCAAAAAAAGTATCTCTTGATAAAATAAATTATTATTTGCAAAGACATATTGATTTAGATGGGGATGAGCATGGACCATTAGCACACGAAATGATTATTGGATTATGTAGAGAAGATAGATTAAAGTGGCAGGAAGTTACTAGCATTAGTACAAAGGCATTAGAAGAAAGAATTAGACTTTGGGATTATATAAATGAATCTATCAAATCTAAATACCATATTGAAAATAAAATTAAAAGCTCCTTGCTTGCAAAAGCCTAACAATAGAACCGAATGAAACTTGGTATTGTAGTATATTCTAATCACCCTGAAACAGTATGGAATGCTTTTAGACTAGCTAATTTCTCTTTAAATAAGAAAGATGAAGTTAAAGTTTTTTTAATGGCCGAAGGAGTTGAAGCAGAATCACTAAGTAATAAGGAGTTTAATATCCTAGAGCAGATGCATAAATTTTTAGATGCCAATGGGACATTGCTTGCTTGTGGAACATGTATAGAAATAAGAAAAAAAGACAGTACTGAACTTTGTCCAATGTCTAACATGGGAGATCTTTACAATTTAATTAAAGAATCAGATAAGCTAATTAGCTTTTAGATTTACTTATTACTAACAGGCCTAGAAAAGACAATGCAGCGTTGTAAATTATTAATTCTGCTCCAAACTTATAGGTCCCTAATAACGGAATCTTTTCTTGACCATGTAAGTACCATACTGTAGCAACAATTGCAGGAACTGTAAGAGAAATTAATGGAACCAACTTGTCCCTAAGTTCTCTGTCGGTAATAATTCCAAAAAAGAACAACCCTATTAGTGGTCCGTAAGTAAAACCAGCTAATTTAATCAGCATCCAAATTGCAGAATCATTTGAATATTTTCTCAAAATTAGAATTATTACAATTAATAGAAAAGAAATTAATAAATGTGAATTTCGTCTGATTTTGTTTTGGGATTCGATAGGTTTATTTTTGATATTCATGAAATCAACTGAAAACGAAGTAGTTAGAGATGTCAGTGCTGAGTCGGCACTAGAGTATGCAGCAGCTATGAGGCCTAAAAGAAACAATATAGGAACTACTATTCCTAAAGAACCACTATTGGCAATTTCAGCAAATAACAAATCTGTTCTTGGGTTTTCTACTTTTAAAACTCCAGATCCAAATCCTGTTTTTTCAAAATACATAAATAATAGAGCACCAAGAACTAGAAAAATTAAATTAACCACTACTAAAACACCCGCAAAACTAACCATGTTTAATTGTGCAGATTTTAAATCTTTGCAACTTAAGTTTTTTTGCATCATATCTTGATCTAAACCAGTCATTCCAATAGTAATAAAGATTCCACCAAAAAAATGCTTCCAGAAATAATTGCCTTGTTCCCAGTTTTCAAAATAAAATATTTTTGAATATCCGCTATTTGCTATTTCATTTACAAAACCACTTTTTTGAGACAAGTTTAAAGCATCTCCAATTAACCAAACGGTAATTATAACAGATGCTAACATGAAAAATGTTTGAATGGTATCTGTCCAAATAATTGTTTTTATCCCCCCCTTATTGGTATAAATCCAAATTAATAAAACAGATGTAATAACTGTTATTTCAAATGGTATTCCAATATCATCGAATAAAATTAGTTGAAGAACACTTGATACCAAAAGCAAGCGAATAGATGCACCAATTAATCTTGAAAGCATAAAAAAACCTGCCCCAGTTTTATAACTCCAAAAGCCAAATCTTTTCTCTAAATAAGAATATATGGAGGTTAATTCCATTTTATAATAAATAGGAAGCAAAACATAAGCTACTATAAGATAGCCAATAAGGTAACCAAAAACCATTTGCATATAACTAAATTGGTCTGTAGGGTTAAGTCCAGATTCTACAGAATATTTGGCAACGGACCCAGGGATAGAAATAAAAGTTATTCCTGACAAAGAGGCTCCAATCATACCAAAAGCAACAATGTACCACGGAGATTTTCTATCTCCAGTAAAAAAAGAATCGTTAGAGGCAGATCTGGAGGTATAATAAGAAATCAATACCAATAATAGGAAGTATAAAATAAGTACAATGAATACTATTGTAGTGGTCATAATAATTAATCTTGTACTAATTTATGGATTGTAAATCGACCTATTATCAAATTGTAAATAAACTATTCAGTTCTGGGAGTTAATAAAAATGAGAATTAGTGCATAGTTTGGTGTAGCATTTTTAAATTAGCAATATGGATTTTAAATCTAAATTATTAAACGATGCTGTAGAACAAATGTCTAGTCTTCCTGGAATTGGAAAAAGATCTGCATTAAGACTGGTACTTCATCTTTTAGATCAGAGTGAAAAAGAAGTAAAAGATTTCACCCAAGCTTTTCTAAGCTTAAAAGAACATCTGAATTTCTGCAGTAAATGCTTCCATATTACGGAGCAAAAAATGTGTGAAATATGTAGAAATCCATCTAGATCAGAAGAGCTAATTTGTGTTGTTCAGGACATAAGAGATCTTCTTGCAATCGAAAGTACCCAACAATTTTATGGCAAATACCACGTTCTTGGAGGAGTAATTTCCCCAATGGATGGGATAGGTCCAAATGATTTAAAAATTAACGAATTAAAAGAAAGAATTATTAAAGAGAATACAAAAGAAATTATTTTAGCTCT
>JAYNHP010000018.1:21869-24400 GCA_038108155.1 Flavobacteriales bacterium
GTGGACAACAACTCTGTAGATGGTTCCTTAAATCTTTTAAATAATAAGTTTAGTGAAATTAAAGTTATAGCCAACAAAAAAAATACTGGATTTTCTGTTGCAAATAACCAAGGAATAAAGATTGCAAAAGGGAGTAACATTTTATTGCTAAATCCCGATACTGTTATTCAAGAAGATTCATTAAGAAAATGTCTGGAGTTTTTTGACAAAAATCAGGATGCTGGTGCTTTAGGAGTTAAAATGTATGATGGAAATGGAAGATTTCTTCCAGAATCTAAAAGAGGATTACCAACACCTAGTGTTGCATTTTATAAGATTTTTGGGTTGTCTTCTTTGTTCCCAAACTCTAAGACCTTTGGAAAATACCATCTTGGATATCTTTCACAAAATGAAAATCACAAAGTAGATGTTCTCTCTGGTGCCTTTATGATGATAAGAAAAAAAGTATTAGACGAAGTTGGCTTACTAGATGAAACATTTTTCATGTATGGAGAGGACATAGATTTATCCTACAGAATTAAAGAAGGTGGATATGAAAATTACTATTTTTCTAACACAAATATAATTCATTATAAAGGGGAGAGCACTAAGAAAAGCTCTGTCAATTATGTATTTGTTTTTTACAAGGCAATGGTGATTTTTGCCGAAAAACATTTCTCTAAGCAGCACGTTAAAACATTTTCTAAGCTCATAAATATTGCCATTTATTTTAGGGCAACAATTGCACTTGCAGAAAGAGTTTTAAAAAGATGGATTTTACCAATTATGGATTTTATTTTTTTTAACGGTTTTATTTTTGGGATTTCTTCCCTATATCAAAACTATTCTGGAATATCTTTTCCAAAAGAAACAGTAAAATACATTATTCCAATATATGCTTTAATATGGACAATTTGTAATAGTTTGTTTGGGAACCAAAGACCTCCAGTTAAATATTCAAATCTTTTTAAGGGAAATTTAACTGGTCTAATTGTAATATTATCACTCTATGCTTTATTGCCAAAAAGCATTCAATTTTCAAGAGCAATTATTTTGGGTTCTTCATTAACCTGTTTACTAATAAGTTTGTTTACTAGAACTTCATTTAAATTATTAAAAGTTGGTCTATTTAAAGGTTTTACAGATTTTCACAAAAATATAGCATTGGTTGGATCACTTGATGAAATCCAAAGAACTGAAAAACTAATGCTCATTAATAGTGACAGTTCTAGAAATATTTTCAAAATTTCTTCGGATATTAAATCTCATAACGAAGAAAATTTCGATGGAAATATTTCTCAACTTAACGAATTCATAAATATTAATAAAATAACTGAGGTAATTTTCTGTGCCAAAGATATTAGCGCACAAAATATTATCTATTCAATGGCGGTGGTCAATTCTAAGAAGAATATAGATTTTAAAATAATTCCTGAGAAAACTCAATTTATTATAGGTAGTCAATCTATTTATACTAATGACACATATTTCACTACAGAACTTAACCATATAAATAGCGTAGAAAACATACGAAAAAAAAGAAATTTTGACATCTATACAGCTTTTATTTTAGTTATATTCTCTCCAATTTTTGGAATATTATTTAAAAACTATCTAAAAGCATTAAAAAATATTAAAGGGGTATTAACAGGTGAAAAGACATGGATAGGTTACGAACATTCCTCATTGAACAATAAACTCCCAAAAATTAAAACAGGTGTTTTTTCGATCGTGGACATTGAAAAGAATATGCAAGAAGAGGTTATTGACAAAATAAATATTATTTATGCCAAAGATTATAACTTGATACTGGATAGCAAGATATTTTTAAAAAATATTTTTAAATTAAACTAGAATTAGAATCTTATTTATTAATATCCTAAATAAAGTTATTTTTGCACTTTAAACCAAAAGAAAGACTTAAAATAGAATGGCAGAATTTAAAGTAGAATTACCTAAAATGGGAGAAAGTGTTGCAGAAGCAACCATTACTACATGGTTAAAAGCAGTTGGAGATGTAATTGAAGAAGATGAACCAATTGTTGAAATTGCTACAGACAAAGTTGATTCTGAAGTTCCTGCCCCATGTTCTGGAATTTTAAAAAAAGTTTTATTCAACGAAGGAGATGTTGTTGAAGTAGGATCTGTTTTTGCCATTATTGATTCTGAAGTAAGTTCTGAAAGTCAAGATACACCACCCTTAGAGCCAAATATTTCAAATGAAGAAATTGACGATGAAGTGGAGCAAGAGATATTAGAACCATTAACAAATACTGCCAAAGTTGAAATTCAAAACAACTTTAATAATTCAAACAAATTTTATTCTCCACTGGTTAAAAGTATTGCATCCAAAGAAGGAATATCTCTTGAAGAATTAGAAACTATTAATGGTACGGGGTCTAATCAAAGAGTAACTAAAAAAGATATTTTAAATTATGTTAGCTCAGGAAAAAAATCAAATTTTTCAGAAGCTATTTCCAAGACCAACCAACCAGTAATAAATACACCAAATACTGTACATACTATCAGTGGACAAGATGAAATTATTGAGA